>JAEZVQ010000170.1 GCA_023420745.1 Actinomycetes bacterium | reverse complement strand
CAACAGCAGCAGGCGTTGCGCCGCGCTCTTGACGAGGCGGTGCGGCTCCAGGGAGATGGTGGCGCCGATGATGCGGGATCGGATTCCCAATAAGTTCTCCGGGTGCGTAGACTGACAACACGGTGATGTGTTCATAGGAAGAAAGGCATGAAATGAGCACGGAAAATACCACGCCTGAGGAGCCGACCACCGGTTCTGAGGACGCGAAGGCAGTGGAGTCTGTGGAGACCACCTCCTACGGCACGCCTGCTGGCGATTACGGTCAAGCTCCCAACCAGGGCTACACCAATGAGCAACCCCAGTACGCGCAGCAGCAGTACACGCAGCCGCAATATGAGCAGGCGCAGTACGGACAGACGTACCAGCAGCCCGGCGTCTATGCGGCTCCGTCGGCAACCCAGTACACCCAACCGGTTGGCGCACCGGTTGCCGCTCCGATCGCCGCACCCGGACAGAAGAGCCGAATTGCCGCGCTGCTGCTGGCAATCTTCCTCGGTGGTCTTGGGGTTCACAACTTTTATCTCGGGCGTGTCGGTCTAGGTGTGGCGCAGCTGCTGATCTCGTTGCTGTCGTTCGGGATGCTCGCATGGGCATCGTGGATTTGGGCGGTGATCGAGGGCATTCTCTACATGACCTCAAGCGACCCGCGCTGGGCGACAGACGCTCGTGGCGTTCCGCTTGCGTGACGCGCGAGTAGTCAGGCGTTACCGGTGACGTTCCCACGCTGAACAATCGGTAACCGCCGGGCAGGTGAGATCCATCCCACCTGTCCGGCGGTTGCGTCTGAGTGAGCACGCTCCTAGAATGGAATGTGCTTGACGCGGGGTGGAGCAGTTCGGTAGCTCGCCGGGCTCATAACCCGGAGGTCGTAGGTTCAAATCCTGCCCCCGCTACTGAAAAGAAATCTCCTCGAAGGAACGATCCTTCGAGGAGATTCTTCTTTTCACCACCGAGCGCGGTCCGCCGGGCGAGGCGCCCGTAGCGGGTAAGCCGCGACAAACCTAGACGCGTGCGTAGAGGCGGAGCAGTCGCGCCACCTCCGCCTGGACGTGGTCACGTCCCGGGCCCACGTACTTGCGCGGGTCGACGAGGCTGTCATTCCCGGCGAGTACCTCGCGTACCACCCCAGTGAAACCGACATTGAGATGCGTCGACACGTTGATCTTCGTCATCCCCGCCTCAATCGCGGCGACCATCCCCTGATCCGACACCCCGGAGGAGCCGTGGAGGACGAGCGGCACCGGCACTGCCTCGCGAATTGCTGAAATGAGTTCGGTGTCGAGAACCGCACCGCGCGTCGTCATTGCATGTGAGGATCCAACAGCAACGGCGAGGAGGTCAACGCCGGTATCAGCAACGAATACCGCCGCATCATCCGGGTCGGTGCGAGCGGAGGGGTCATGCACCCCGTTCTTGCCGCCGACTTCTCCCAGCTCCGCCTCGACGGCGACATTCGCCGCGTGGCAAAACTCGACAACCCGTGCCGTCGTCTCACGATTGAGATCGTCGGGAAGATGCGAACCGTCGTACATCACTGAGTTGAAACCGAGATCAACAGCGGCGCGGCACAAATCGACATCCTCAGCGTGGTCGAGGTGAACAACCACCGGCACGGTTGCTTCCTCAGCGAGAGCAATCAATGCGGAACCCAGCGGGCCGATCCGACCACCGTGGTAAGCAATGGCGTTTTGCGACAGCTGGAGGATGACGGGTTGGCCGACTTCTTCCGCTGCTGCCACCTGGGCGTGGGCGAATTCGAGAAGAACGACGTTAAATGCACCAAGACCGACCCGACGAGCTGCAGCGTCGGAAGCGAGTTGGCGAATATCTGTCATCGGCATGGGATTACAATCCTTCCACTTCGATACGTCCCACCATGTGATGGAACAGTTCCACGTCGACTTCACCCGCGACGGGGCGGGCGACGGCAGCACCGGAAAGTGCCACCGCCTGAGGCAAACCGGTGATCCAGAAGTCGGTGTCACACTCGTGCACGTCGGTGACGCCGATGCGGGCAAGGTGTGCACACCACCCGGCAACTGAGGCATCACCTGCTCCGGTGGGATTACCCTGCACGCGTTGTGCGGGGCGTGCTCGCCATGAGCCACATTCGGTGTACACACTCATGCCTTCGCATCCCTCGGAGACGATGACGCTGCCCACACCGCGCTCGAGTAATATCGCAGCACCGGCGCGCACATCGGTGGTGCCGGTAGTGGCTGCAAGCTCGAGGTGATTGGGTTTCACGAGGTCAGCACCCGCGCGACATGCCTCGATCAGAGCGTCGCCAGTTGCATCAACGAGGACAACTGCTCCCGCCGTATGCCCCGCTTCGACAAGGTTGGCAATCCGCGACGGATCTGCTGATCCGGGCATCGACCCGCAGATGGCGAGGATATCTCCAGCGCGCACTCCCTCGGTGATCACATCGGTTAATGCACACCATGTGGCGTCGGAGGGGTCCTCGCCCGCCTCGTTAAACACTGTGGCTTCACCTTCGTCATCGACGACTGCGATACTCATCCGTGTTGGGGTGGTCGTCATGACAAAACGATCTCGGATCAGCGGCGCGACGTCGAGGGTAGAGAGCATGATACGCAGCTGCGCGCCCGGTGTCCCCCCAATAATTCCGGTGACAGTTGAGGGGATATCGAGCTGGGCAAGCACGCGTGCGACATTGACCCCCTTACCGCCGGGGCGCGCAGTGACGTCGGTGACGCGATGCGTGTGGGTGAGGTGAATTTCCGGTACGCGGTACGTAATGTCGAGAGCCGGGTTCGCCGTCAGTGTCCAAATTGCTGGGGGAGCAGCACTCATTCTGCCTCCCGCGGATGGTGCCGGTGGTCAGTTCCTGAGTTGGAGGGACGCGGGCGTGTGGAAATTCCTTCAGCGTGGAACGCGCGAAGCCCCGACCCCATGAGCTGACTCCACGCACCCAAGCGTGCTCCGAGAACGGCCGGCGCGGGAATGATGCCGAGCTCGCGTTGGAGGTGGATACCGAGTGCGTCGAAGAGAGGCTGACCGCGGTTGACAAGTCCACCGCCAATGACCACCGGGAGCGCGCCAATCGCTGCGACCACCGGGGCGATGCTATGCGCTAACATCCCCAGCGCGTCATCGACGAGGCGGATTGCGTGGGGGTTGCCGGTATCGACGAGGTTGAAAATCGTTTGTGCCCCGTGCGCGGCACCGGCATTAGCCGTGACGATCCCGCGCTCGACACCTCCCAGGGCGATCCCGGCAGCGGATGCTACCGATTCCAGGGTCACGGTTTTATCGGGTGTGACCGGGTGAGAGACAGGAAGCTGACCGATCTCCCCCGACCAGCCCGATACCGACACCGGGTGCCCGTTGAGAACGACAACCGTAGCGATACCGGTACCGATTGCGACGTAGAGGAAATCAGACAACCCCACTCCCCAGTGAGCTTCCGCGAAAGCCCCTGAGCGCACGTCGTGACCGAGGGTGACGCCGCGCCCTGTTGCCTCGGATAACAATCGTTGCGCAGGGAAATTGCGCCAATGGAGGTTCGCTGAGAATTCCGCGATACCGTCACGATCATTGACGATGCCGGGCACGTCGAAGCCCACCGTGTCAATGAGGTCGAGATTTGTGACCTCGCTGGCGAGGTTGCTGACGATCTCGGCGCAGGCGTCAATGAGCGCGTCAGGGGAGGTTGGCGTCGGCATCGTGCCGGTGAAGTTCACCTGACCGTTTTCGTCAACGACACCAAATTTGATGAAGGTGCCCCCGACGTCAAGGCTGATTGCGTAGCGCATCGGTGGTGTCTACTTGTCGAGGATGACCGAGCGGGTGAGGTGACGCGGCGTATCTGGGTTGAGTCCACGAGCCTCCGCGCGGGCAACTGCCACGCGCTGGGCGAGAACGAGATCTGCCATTGGGTCGCGGTCGGAGTGGACAAGCTCAGCGCCCGTGGCGGCGATTTGTGACTCCATTCCCTCGGGAACCTCACCGAAAATCCAGGTGATGCGACCGGGTTCGGCAATCGAAATCGGGCCGTGACGGTATTCCATTGCCGCGTAGGATTCAGTCCACGACTGGCTCGCCTCGCGGCACTTCAATCCCGCCTCATTTGCAATGCCGATTGTCCACCCGGTGCCGAGGAAAGAAATCTGGGTGGTGTCGATCCAGCGCTGCTCAATCGTTGCGTTGAGCGCCTCACGCGCGTCGGCGATCGCAGTGGAGAGATCCTCACCGAGGGAAGCGCGGAAGAACGCGAGTGCAGAAGTGGCGAACCGTGTCTGGACGACCGATTCTTCATCGGCGAAGTCGAGGACGATCTCACGCTCCGCGTAGGGGGCGGCCGGCCCGTCACCGACGGCGGTGATGAGCACCGCGGGGCGACCCTTCGCGTGGAGGTCACGCATGATATCGATAATTTCAGTGGTGGTGCCTGACCGAGACAGGCAGATCACGCGGTCGTAGGTGCGTGACGCGGGGAATTCTGTAGCGGTGAAGGCATCGGATACCCCACGCCCCTCGACCTCGCGCTTGCGAGTGTAGGCCTGGGCGATGAACCACGAGGTGCCGCAGCCGATGACGGCCACGGACTCACCGTCGCGGGCAATGGCGGGCACGTTCGCAGCGACTTCAGCGGCGCGTTCCCACACCTCGGGCTGTGAGAAAATCTCGTCAATGGTCTTCGACATGAGACGACCTGTCCTTCCTCGGGTGGTGTGAACGTGTGAGCCCGATGACTGCGGCGTGTGTAGTGTTGACCAGGTCACACGGTCTATGATGGAAACTGATTACAACGCTAGTCTAGCAATCACTAACGCGCGATGGCTGATCGTGCGTGGTAGTGGGGCGGTCGAAGCCGGGGAGGATAAGCCGTGACGCGACAAGAACGACTGCAACTCCTGGTTGACCTCATCATTGAACGAGGTGCGATGCGCGTCGACGACCTCGTTGCCGAACTGGGAATCTCGCCGGCAACCGTGCGCCGCGACCTCGACACCCTCGCCGATCAGCAGTTGATTACCCGAACCCGCGGCGGCGCCGTCGCCAACGCGGTCACCGGGGAAATTCCCATGCGCTACCGTGCCGTCACCCGACCGAAAGAAAAAGCAGCGATTGCGCGCGCCGCCGCCGCGCTGATCCAACCCGGAGAAGTCGTTGGATTCAACGGCGGAACCACCACCACCCTCGCCGCCTGGGAAGTCGGGGTGCGAGTCGCAGCCGACGAAGCGTTCGCCGACGATGAGCTCACCC
>JAEZVQ010000155.1 GCA_023420745.1 Actinomycetes bacterium | reverse complement strand
ATGGTCTGTGTCGGCACCGTCATCACCGCACTCCTCATTGTCCCCACTGTTTCAACCGCAGTGGCGCTCACCGGTTGGGCGATTGTCGGGTTTGGCATGGGGCTCGCCCTGACGACAACATCCGATCTCGTCCTCGCCATTACCCCGCAGGAACGCCACGGCACCGTATCGGCCGCACTGCAAGTATCTGACGCTGCTGGGCCAGCGCTCGCCATGGGGATGATCGCGGTCGCCACCGCAGGCTGGACTCACGCGACACCCTCAGGCTCTCCTGCTCTCCACCTCATCCCCGCCTTCGCGGTGGCGATCCTGCTTGCCGTCATGGCGTTCGTCGCCTTTGAACGTAACCGCGGGCTGCGGATAGAGTGACCGCCGTGTCTTTTTCTCAGCTCGACCTGCCTCAACCGCTGACCGACGCGCTCACTGATATCGGTTTTAATACGCCAACCGATATTCAACGCGCAGCGATCCCCGTCCTCCTCGACGGGCGCGACGTGGTTGGTATTGCCCAAACGGGGACGGGGAAAACCGCGGCATTCGCCCTGCCCACCCTCGCCCGCCTCGACCACGCGCAGACACGACCGCAAGCACTGATCCTCGCACCGACTCGCGAACTCGCCCTGCAGTGTTCGCGCGCCTTCACCGAATTTGCCTCTCATCTCGAGGATTTTCGCGTGGCAAGCGTCTACGGTGGCGCCTCCTACTCGGTGCAGATTCGCGCGCTACGCACCGGGGTTCACGTTGTCGTCGGGACACCCGGCCGGGTCATTGACCTGATGGAGCGCGGCGTGCTCGACCTGTCTGGCATCCGCACGGTCGTCCTCGACGAGGCTGACGAAATGCTGTCAATGGGCTTCGCCGAGGATGTCGATCAAATTCTTGCTGCGACACCGCCGGCGGGCGAGCGGATCACTGCACTGTTTTCCGCGACGATGCCGGAGTCGATTCAGCGCATCGCCCGCACCCATCTCGTCGACCCGGTTGACGTGTCCGTTTCGGTGGAGTCGACGACGGTGGATACCGTTGACCAGACATTCGCCGTGGTGCCGTTCAAACACAAGCTCGCCGCGCTGGCTCGGGTGCTCGGCGTCGCTGACGAGGACGCGGCAATCGTTTTTGTTCGCACGCGCGCCGATGCCGAACTCGTCGCCCTCGATCTCACGCAGCGTGGGTTTAACGCGGCAGCGATTTCCGGTGACGTGTCCCAAAAGGAACGCGAACTCATCGTGTCACGGTTGCGTGACGGGGCGCTCGATATCCTCGTCGCCACCGATGTTGCGGCGCGCGGTCTCGACGTCGACCGTGTTGGCCTGGTGGTGAACTTCGATGTTCCTCGCGAACCGGCCGCCTATGTTCACCGTATCGGTCGCACCGGTCGTGCGGGGCGACGAGGACGATCGGTGACGTTCTTCACCCCTTCGGAACATTTTCGATTGACAGCAATCACCGCGCTCACCGGCACCGCGATGAAAGAAGTCGACATCCCCTCCCCAGAATCTGTCATCGCTACCCGTGTTCGCCGTGCCCTCGACGTGATCGTCCACCGCGGCAGCGCCGACAGCTCGGCGACGACAACCTCGCCCTACCGCGCAGTGATTGCTGACGCAGTCACCGAATATCTGTCCGACGCTGACGTCAGTGAGGGCGACATTGTCCTCGCCTTGCTCGGTGATCGGATTGGTCGAGTGGTCGGTGGCGCTGACGATCGCCGTGGTCACGGTCGTGTGCGACGAGAAGAGGAACTCGACGACAACGGTGCTTTTGTCCGCGCAGTTTTTGAACCTGACCGACGTGCCAAGACGGCGAGGTCGTCGAAGAAGCGCCGCGCGAGCGGCGAGCGCGGATCGTCGCGTTCGCGTGCCGGTCGACCAACGCGTCCGACGTCGCCGGGATTCCCCTGCCGCTACCGGGTTGAGGTCGGCAAACGTGACGGAGTCAAGCCGGCGGCGATTGTCGGCGCGATTACCGGCGAAGGTGGCTTGAGTAGCGCCGACCTCGGTCGCATCGACATTTTCCCCACCTTTTCACTCGTTGAAATGAGCGGTGAGCTGTCGACGAAAGCGGCACGCCGGATTTCACGTGCCACGATTCGGGGACGCCAGCTCCGTATTCGTGAAGACACCGGACCTCAACGGGCGCGCAAGCACCATCACCGCGAGGATAACTGACGGATAATGCCGTTCCGCGTGTCAGTGGGTGAGCATCTGCCAGAGCCGACGCTGACGGCGATCCTCATTGACTATCGCCTCGATCATGGTCGCCTCAACAGTGTCGCGTACCGCTCGGCACACGCCTCGAGTCGCACGCCGACCGTGAACGCGTGAACGCACACGGATCAGCATCGTCGTGATAACGGCGACGATGATCGTCCACCCGATGCCGACGATGACCGTCCACGTCGGGATCGGAATTGCCCCGTAGTACGGGACATCGAGGTTGATCAGCAAGAAGTGACGCGCGATCACGACCGCTCCCAGCCAACCTAGCCCAACCACCGCAGTGATCCATCCGAGAATCTGGATCCACCGTGACAGAGTCCACCAGGCGGGGGTGCGCGTGAGAACACCACGATCGATGCCGGCGACTGCACGACTGAGGCGAGGGACAAGTTCCTCACCCGCATCGCACACGACGCGCGAGAGGGTGTTTCGCCACACGCGGGGGCGTTCGAGGATTTCACCTTCGCGTCGTTGATGCGGGTTCACGTCCCCGGTCATCGTGTCGTTGACGCGGCGAATGGCGGTGGCGAGGATATGCATCGGGCGTTCTTCCCCGCTGCTGGGCAGATGGTCGCCTGATGTGGTTTCCGCGGGTAGCGCGGTCATCACGGTGTCTCGCGCATCACCGGCGAGATGCCAGCGCTGAAGTGGATCGCGACGCAGTCGACGCACCAGTGTCAGCGGGAGCCACCCGCTCACGCGCCCGCCACGATGACGATAGCTGCGTTCAACCGCGGAGCACAGTGCTGGAACACCGACAGCATGCTCAGCCGCGCTGGTCAGCGTGTTGCGAGCACTATCGACATCAAGGCGAGGCAACCCGCACTCACGGATCATGTCATTGATGCCGAGTGCCTCGTTGAGTTGGCTCCGCAGGCGTCGAATACTCACCTCAGTATGCGTATGGTGCTCGCGTTGGCGGCGCGTGACGTCGCGAATGGCGAGGCGTAGCTGCGCGATTCCTTCGTGGGTCACATTCGACACGGCAATGACGCGGGGGTGCGCAATCCCGTCCTCGCGCAACAGTCTTTCGATGTCGGCAACGACCTCAACACTGTCTGTTTTGCTCAACGTATCGACGTGCGTCAAGACGGTGACAACGTTATCCGCGTGATCGACGAACTTGCGGACGAATTCCGCATGGAGAACGTGGTCGGCGTACTTTTGAGGATCGACCACCCACACCAGTACGTCAATCCGGGAGGCGAGACGCTGGACGAGGTTGCGGTTGCGGGAGTGCAGTGAGTCAATGTCGGGCAGGTCGAGGACGACGACGCTGTCACCGAGTGCCTCGTGTCCGCTGATACCGCTGGGGACAAGCACGCGCGAATCGATTCCTAGCCAGTCGAGGAGGCGGTGGGGAACCTGCCCAACCGGGCATACGGCGAGCGCGTTGGTCGTTGTTGGTCGGCGCAGCCCGACGGCGGCGATGTCGGAGCCGACGAGGGCGTTGACGAGGCTCGATTTTCCCGACCCCGTCGCGCCGATGAGACCGACGAGGCAGATGTCAGTGTCAATGCTCAGCCGTTGAGAGAGTTCGTCGAGGTGTGCGCAGATCGGGTCGAGAATCTCGGGATCGCAATCGGTGGCGAGCTCGCGCGCGAGTTGGCGCAGCTCGCGGACCTGGAGGTCGAGCGGCTGGTTCCGAATCGGGGCAAATATGCGCGATTCTCTCATCGACGTCCCCCGGTCGACTGTGAGATGAGCTCACTCGCCACCTCGTTCGCTTGATCCAGGGCGTGACGCAGCTCGTCAATTCCGGAAGCCGCCGGCAGAGCCTCGACCAGTGGGGTCAGCAGGGCTGTCATTTCCTCGTCGATACGGGCGAGTAGCGCCTCGTGCGCGCGCTGACACATCTGCGTCACCGCGTGGTCACCGAATACGGATTCAAGGAGTCGTTGCGCGACGACGGATGAGGCGCCGGCAACACCGATTTCTGCACCGGTCAGCCCGCCGGTTGAGGCAAAAATGACGATCATCAGAGCGAGGGCGAGGAGATTAACGCCAACGGCGAGGACGCGCGCTGTCATCTTGCGGGCAGCCCCGGTGTCGCGCACCATGGCGACGACCTCGGTTTCCCACTGCCGCACCACTCGCCGGATGCGTTCGTCGATGAGGTCGACCGGCACCGGTGCCACTTCGTCGAGGATGTGGCGGGTCACTCGGTCGGTGCTCCAGGCTGCACGAACGCGCTCAACCGCTGTGGCGCACTCATTGACGAGCATCGCGGCGACGCCGTCGACTAATGCGGTGTTCATCGTCCGCACGTAGACGGTGCGCCCGGTGAAGAAGTGGCGGATACTGTGCGTCACGCGTGCCACCCCGGCGTCGAGAGCGCGGGCGATCTGTGTCGTGCCGACCACTTCTTGCCAGCGGGCGAGCACCTCGTGGCGCAGCAGTGACCCATCCGCCATGTGGGTGTGTACCCGCTGCCCTAGGGCATAGATTTCGTGCGGGATAACCGCAGCAGCGTCAACAAGTCGCACATGCATGTCGACTGTGTCGGCGAGAATCTCCTCCCCCTCGGCAATGATCAGCGACAGCGTCCCGGCGACGGTTCGCCGCACTGTGTGACTGCGGGCTTCAGCGGTGTCACCGAGGGCATGGAGCCAGTTGCGGATCGGTTCGACGTCTGCCGCGGGCAGGGTGACCGAGATGCCGTCGCGGGTATCGATGCTGATGATGGGAACCGCCGTCAAACCGTCGCTGTCGAGCATCTGAGCGAGGTGTGGGCGGATTTCTCGATCGGCACCCGCGGGCACCCGGTTGAGGACGACGGCGAGAGCAAGGTCGCGCACTGCTGCCTCGCGCAGCATCTGCCAGGGGACGGCGTCGGCGTAGCGAGCGGCGGTGGTGACGAACACCCACGCGTCCGCCGTATCGAGCAAGGTTTTCGCCAGCGCCCGGTTGTCCTCGGCTACCGAGTCCAGGTCGGGGGCGTCAACGATGGCGACTCCGCGCGGCAACGAGTCAACGGCACGCAGTTCCAGCGCGTGGGTGTCTGCCGCTTCGCTCCCCGTGCTGGCGGGCGCGTCGGCTGCGACGCGATGGCGTGCGAGGTCAGCCAGGATGCGAGTTCCTTCAAACCAGTGTGCGTCTTCGGGATGGTGGATGAGTACCGGGCGGCGCGTCGTAGGACGAAGTGCTGAAGATCGAGAAATCTCGCGTCCGACAAGAGTGTTGACAATCGTTGACTTCCCAGCCCCGGTTGATCCACCGACCACGACGAGCACGGGCGCATCCTCGTGGTCGAGTCGCGCGATAACGTGATCGCGGAGGCGTCGAAATGCTCGACGCCTCAGTTCGTCACTGCGCTCAGAACCGTCGAAGCCGCTCGGGATCCGCAAGGATTCGAGCGCGTTCGCCAGGTCGCTCAACCGCGATGATTGAGAGCTCACACGTCACGCCCGTCGGAAGTGGTCGCAGCGGCGCGCACATGCGGGTAGAGATCCTCAGCCGGTGGCTGCCAGGTCGTGGCATCAGCGCTAATCTGTTCGCCGCTGCGAATATCCTTGACCGCATGGTTGCCGTCCTCGTCAACAAACCACACGAAGGGGATGCCGCGCTTGTCGGCGTATTTGATTTGCTTGCCGAACTTGGCACAGGAGGCAGACACCTCGGTGGGAATCCCTCGGCTGCGCAGCGTTGCCGCAATGTCGTCGGCGTCCACACGCGACTCCTCGTCGGTGACGGTAACGAGAACGCAGGTCGGTACCGGGCGCGACGCAGTGAGCATCCCCGCGCTGAGGATGCGCGACACGAGGCGCGACACGCCGATTGACAGTCCGACACCGGGGTAGGTGCGTTTGCCGACGGTGGCAAGGGTGTCGTAGCGACCACCGGAACAGATTGACCCGAGATCCTCGTGACCGGCCAGCGACGTTTCGTACACGGTTCCGGTGTAGTAGTCGAGTCCGCGAGTGATCTTCAAGTCAGCAATGACCCGTCCGGGAGCACGACGGTTTGCCGCGGTGAGGACGGCTGCAAGTTCCTCCAGCCCCTGGTCGAGCAGTGGTGTTGAGACTCCGAGGGCACGCACGCGGTCGATGACGTCGAGGTCGCCGCCACGAATTGCAGCCAGTTCCAGCAGTCGTTTCCCGGTATCCCTCGGAATTCCAGCCTCTTCCATCAAGTCTGTGACAGCGTCGGCACCGATTTTGTCGAGCTTGTCAATCGACCGCAGTGCCTCGTCAATGGAGGTGACGCCGATACCTTCGCAGAAACCTTGGACGACTCGGCGGTTGTTGACCAGCACTGTGATTGGCGGGATGCCGAGACGGTCGAGAGCCTCAACCATAATCAGCGGCAGCTCGACCTCGTGATGGAAAGCGAGCTGACCGTCGCCAACGATATCGATATCCGCTTGGGTGAACTCTCTAAATCGCCCATCTTGCGGACGTTCTCCACGCCATACTTTCTGGATCTGGTAGCGGCGGAAGGGGAACGCGAGGTCGGCTGCATTGTCCATCACGTAGCGGGCGAAGGGGACAGTGAGGTCGAAGTGCAACCCGAGTGTGCGCTCCTTTGACGACCGCTTCGGTGACGCTTCTTCTTGAAGTCGGCGCAGCAGGTAGATTTCCTTCGAGGTTTCCCCTTTACGTTGGAGTTCCTCGACGGTCTCCACCGCGCGGGTCTCGATGGGCGCGAATCCGTGAAGCTCAAAGGTGGTGCGCAGCTGGTCGAGGATCCACTGTTCGACGATGCGTTCGCCGGGAAGCCACTCGGGGAATCCCGACAGGGAGGTTTTGGCAGACATACCCCTAGTATCTCAAAGATCCGATGGTGTCAGACACGCCATATCCTCGCCGTGCCATCTCATGCCTGTGCTACCCCAGTTGTTTGGCGCGAATGACATAGGGGTTGCTGCGCTGTTCATCCCCCCACACGGTGGGCGCACCGTGCCCTGGCAGTAGCCAGGTTGCCGGGTCAATCGCGTTGGCGAGGGTTCGCAGCGTGTGCCGCATCTGTGTCTCGTCTCCGCCGGGGAAATCGGTGCGACCCACTGAGCCGGCAAAAACAACGTCACCGCTGAGAGCAATCGGCTGGGCGAGTGTGACGTCGCGATCGGCGTCCACCGCCGTGGGGAAGGTGAGGTTTCCTTCAAGCGCCTCGCCTGCGGGAATGGTGAAGAGGATGAATGAGGATCCTGCTGTGTGCCCGGGTGCGGGCACACTGAGCATGGGAATCCCGTCAATGAGCTCGACAGTATCAACCGGCAGGGTGCGTATGTCGCGTGGTTTGTGCCATTCGGAACCGAAGTCGAATACCGGTGGCAGCCAGGCGAGCGGGTTGTCGAGCCGTGCTACGTCGGGTGCGGGAATCCACACCGGGACGTCAAATTCCGCGCAGTCCCACACGTGGTCGGCGTGACCGTGAGTGAGGAGAACCGCTCCGGCGGTGAGGTCATGGTCGGAGAGGTAGGTGCGCACCCGCTCGGCAGTCCCGGCACCGGGGTCAACAATCAGTGCTGTCGAGTGTGCGGGGGTGGAGATGACGTAGCATTTCTCGTCAAGCAAGGTGGATGTGATGATGTCGATCCTCATGAACGTCCAGCGTAGTCGGATATGTGCGTGACAACACAGTTTTCTCCTAAGATAGGAGGAGGGCGCTTTTCGTCGCGCCCTGTGAGGAATACGCATCAGTCGTACGGTCCGGCTAGGAAGCCAACTCCGTCTACACGAGGTGATATTGTGAGCGATCGCACCGTCAGCACCGAATCTCAGTCCATCGACCCCGACGTCCCAGCAGAAACCACGGTGACCACCCCTACCGGTGAGAGCGCAATCCCAGCGGTTGCTGTCCCGGCGTCAAGTTCTAGTGATCCCGCGCAGTTTGGTCGTATCGACGAGGACGGCAATGTGTGGGTGAAAGAATCCACCGGGGAGCGCCGCGTCGGCAGCTATCCTGACGGGGTTCCGGACAATGCGCTCGATCTCTACACTCGTCGTTTCCTCGATCTCGAAGCCACGATTAACCTGTTTGAAACTCGTTTGCCGTCCCTGTCGGCAAAAGACATTGAGGCGACGCTTGTCACGCTCGAAGAATCGGTGAAGGAACCGGCTGCGGTTGGTGACCTCGATGCGCTGCGCGCCCGTGTGGCTAAACTGCGCGTCCTCGGTGATGAGCGTAAGGAAAGTGCTCGTGCGGAACGTCAGGCCGCGCGGGCGCAGGCGCTCGCTGAGCGCACCCGGGTGGTGGAACGTGCCGAAGCACTGGCCGCTCAGGATCCCGAACGCACCCAGTGGAAGCAGTCCAGCCAGCAGCTGCGTGACCTTCTCGACGAGTGGAAGTCCCTCCAGCGTCGCGGTCCGCGTCTTGACCGCTCGGACGAGGACGGATTGTGGAAGCGGTTCTCCTCCGCGCGCACGACTTTTGATCGCCATCGCCGGCAGTTCTTCTCCGCACTCGATGCGAAGCAGACCGAGGTGCGACGCATTAAGGAAAAGCTCATTGCCGAGGCCGAGTCGATGCAGAATTCGACTGACTGGGCTCGCACCGCCAGTGCCTACCGGGCGCTGATGGATGAGTGGAAGGCGGCGGGACGTGCGTCTCGCAAGGAAGACGACGCGCTGTGGGCTCGATTCCGCGCGGCACAGCAGGTGTTCTTCGACGCGCGCCGCGCCAACACTGAAACGGTCGAAGCGGAACTCCACGAGAATCTGCGGATCAAAACTCAACTCCTCGAAGAAGCCGAAGCTCTACTCCCGGTGACTGACCTCGCCGCCACACAGCGGGCGCTTCGCGACATCCAGGAGCGTTGGGAGGATACCGGTCGAGTACCGCGCCACGATGTTGCGCGGATCGAAACGCGGATGCGCGCGGTGGAAAACGCGGTGAAGGAAGCGGAAGACGCCGAGTGGCGTCGCACCGACCCGCAGACGAAGGCGCGTGCTGAGGGGATGCTCGGTCAGTTGCAAGCCTCGATTGAGCAGCTTGAGAGCGAACTTGAACAGGCTCGCAGCGCTCACGATGAGGACGCGGTGCGCGCGCTGTCGGACGCGTTGGAAACGAAGCGATCCTGGTACAACCAGATTGCGGGGAGTGTCGACTAGCACTTATCCACAGGTTGCGAACAACGCTGGCATGATCGAGTGGGATCATGCCAGCGTTGTTTTATGTCGATCTCACTGTGGCGATACGCTTGCTTCTCCCCCGGTCACCTCTTCTCAATCACTGCGCATGATGCGGGGTTGCTCCACCTCGATGTCAGTCGCGGTGACCTCACCACGGTAGGAAACACCGTGTGCGACCCGACGGTGTTGGCGACCGTTGAGGGTCGCGCCCACATCCTCGCCCATCAGGTGCCCGAAGATGCGATCGTGTCCCACCGGTGTGCCGCGTGGGTGCACTGGGGTGTCGGTCACGCGTTCCCGCTCCACCTCATCATGCGGTCGAGGCGTCGCGTGCGCGAGGGTGTACAGCACTACCTCAGGCTTCGCCCCGAGGCGGTGGTGTCGATTGCCGGACTGAACCTCACCTCGATATGTCGAACCGTCCGTGACCTCGGCGAAAGCGGTGACCGCATCACCCTTGCGGCGCTGATTCCCGGTGGCGTTTCTTCTGATTCGCCCGGTTGCCGTGGATCCGACGAGCTTCAAAAACTGACTCCACTCGACGTAGCGCGTTGAGAATGGCGTTGAGGTGCGAAGCGTCGGCCATCTCGACGGTGAAACGCACGGTGGCGACGCGATCGGAGGATGTCGCCATTGATCCAGAAAGAATGTTGACGTGGTGGTCAGAGATGACGCTGGAGAGGTCACCGAGGAGACCGGAGCGGTCGAGCGCCTGGATTTCAATCTGGACAAGGAAAGTCGACTGGGCGCCGCGATCCCATTCGACGGTGACGAATCGTTCCGGATGAGAGGATTCGAGGCTTTGTGCGTTGGCGCATTCCGGCGAGTGAACCGAGACCCCCTGGCCGCGGGTGACGAATCCAACAATCGGATCGGGAGGAACGGGGGTGCAGCATTTCGCAATCTTCACCCAGACGTCGGCGCCACCCATGCCTTCGACGGTGACACCGGAGGACGAGTCGGTGGCGCTGCTCGAGCGTCGAGTGACGGTTGTCGGGGTCACACCTTCGGACAGTGTTTCCTCGGTTCCCTCGTCACCGCCGAGAGCCTCAACGACTTTGAAAACCACGTGTTGTGCTGAAACCTGGCTCTCCCCCACCGCGACGTAGAGTGCGGTGATGTCGGTGTACCCCATCGACTGCGCCACCAGAGTGAGCGTGTCGTGGGTCATCAACCGTTGGAGTGGCAGATGCTGTTTGCGCATGGCGCGCGCAATGTATTCCTTGCCGTCTTCTGCGGCTTCCTCGCGACGTTCCTTAGTGAACCAGGCACGGATCTTTGAGCGAGCCCGTGACGAGGCGACGAAATTCAGCCAGTCGCGTGAGGGACCCGCCTTCGGCGATTTCGAAGTGAAGACTTCGACAATGTCGCCGGATTCGAGTGTCGTTTCGAGGCTGACGAGTTTCGAATTCACGCGCGCGCCAATGGTGCGGTGACCGACCTCGGTGTGCACGGCGTAGGCGAAATCCACCGGCGTCGATCCGGCGGACAGCACGATAATCTCCCCCTTCGGGGTGAACACGTACACTTCGTCACCGGCGATCTCGTAGCGCAGCGAGTCGAGGAACTCCTCGGGATCCCCCGTCTCTCGCTCCATTTGGATCAGCCCGCGCAGCCAGTTCATCTGTTCCTGCGCACTCATCCGATCCCCGTCGGCACTCGTCGCATTGGGGTTTTGCTTGTAACGCCAGTGCGCGGCCACACCGTACTCGGCACGCTCGTGCATCTCAAAGGTGCGCACCTGAATCTCGACGGGGCGACCACCCGGTCCCATCACCGTGGTGTGCAACGACTGGTAGAGGTTGAATTTCGGGGTGGCGATGTAGTCCTTGAACCGCCCGGGCATCGGATTCCACCGCGCATGGATCGCGCCAATCACCCCGTAGCAGTCACGTACCGAATCAACGAGGACGCGCACGCCAACGAGGTCATAGATGTCGTCGAACGCTTTTCCGCGCACGATCATCTTCTGGTAGATCGAGTAGTGGTTCTTCGGTCGCCCCGACACCGTCCCGCGCACCCCGGATGAGCGGAGGTCGTCCTCGATGGTCAGTACGACGTGGCGCAGGAATTCCTCACGCTGCGGGGCACGTTCGCTCACGAGGTGATCGATTTCCTCGTAGATTTCAGGGTAGAGCGTGCGAAACGATCGTTCTTCAAGCTCCCACTTGATGGTATTCATCCCCAGGCGATGCGCCAGCGGGGCGTAGATTTCGAGGGTTTCGCGCGCTTTGCGCTTAGCGCTGTCGGGGTTGACGTACTGCCAGGTTCGCGCATTGTGAAGACGGTCGCCGAGTTTAATCAGCAGGGTACGAATGTCTTTCGACATCGCCACGATCATTTTTCGCAGCGTCTCCGACTGCGCCGACGACCCGTACTTCACCTTGTCGAGTTTCGTCACACCGTCGACGAGGAGCGCAATCTGCGGTCCGAAATCTTCCGTCAGTTCTTCGACAGTGTAGTCGGTGTCCTCCACCGTGTCGTGAAGCAGTGCCGCAACGAGGGTCGGCGGCGTCATCCCGATTTCCGCGAGGATCGTCGCCACCGCCACCGGGTGGGTGATGTAGGGTTCGCCCGATTTGCGCATTTGCCCATCGTGGCAGCGCTTCGCCGTTTCGTAGGCGCGTTCAATAACCGACACATCCGCCTTCGGATGATGGGCTTTGACAGCTCGGATCAACGGCTCGATTTCCGGTGCCGTTGTGCGTTTGCGCGAGCCAAACCACATCAGCCCCGAACGCACACGCGACCCCGAAACCGGCGGGATGTCGCCTGCGTGTTCGGGAGTCGTAGTCATGTCCTCATGGTAGCGCAACGGGCGGGATGCGTTTGTTCGCACCCCGCCCGATCAGCGTTCGTGGTCGACTGACGTCAGAACACCAGTGCCGATTCGACAGTCAGCCCGGTGAGCTTGTCG
>JAEZVQ010000146.1 GCA_023420745.1 Actinomycetes bacterium | reverse complement strand
CCCATATCCTCGCCTGGGAAGGTACCGAGGACAATCCGGCGCAGTGGTACTGGTTTGAAGGGAACTTCGAGTCCTACGAGAAGAACAAGATCGAACGACTTGGGGAGGAAGCAGCGCGTCCGCATCGCGTCACGCACCGCCGACTCACCCGCGACTGAAAATAGCTGAAGCGCGCGAAGTCGCGGCAGAGCTGTGAGGAGCACGTGCCTATTCGTGGAACGTCCACGATGAGCCGTGCTCCTCACCCGCATTCGGCAGGCGGATCATCGCTTCCTGGGTAGCGGAGGCAACGAGTTGCCCATCGCGGGTGAACACGCGCACCTCTCCGAGTGCGCGAGCCCCCTGAGCAGTGGGGGAGCATTGATCGTAGAGCAGCCAGTCGTTGATGGTGACATCGTGATGGAACCACATCGCATGGTCGAGGCTGGCGATCGCCATTCCCGGCGTCATCCAGGACAGACCGTGGGCGCGCAGTGCCGGCTCGAGCATCACCTGGTCAACGACGTAGGCGAGGAGCGCGCGAGCCACCGTCTGGTCAACGTTGCTGTCACCTGTCGACGGAATCGCGGCGCGCGGGCGCATCCACAGTTGTTGTGTCGAGGTCTCCAAGCGTCCACCGGTCACGTAGATCGGCTCCTGGACGTGACGGACGTCGAATGCTGCGGTTTTGCCGAGGAATCTGCCCACGGGATGTTCGCGCAATGAGCGAAACAGTTCGAGTGCTGAACGCAGCTCGTCGGGAGAGGGGACGTCGGGAGCACCGACACCGCAGTGCGAGATTCCATGCTGGCGAACCTGGAAGCTCGCCATCAACGTCATCATGTCTTGCCCACCCTGCTGGGCGTGAACCGTGCGCGAGGCAAATGAGCGACCATCATGGGTGCGCTGCACCTCGAAGTCGAGAGTGCGCATCGGGTCGCCTCCGCGAACGAAATAGGCGTGGAATGAGTGAGGAAGCCGGTAGTGTTCGCTGAGTGTCGCACAATCGTTGATCGTCGCCGCAGCGGCGAGCAGTGCCTGGGCGAGTACTTGACCGCCGTAAATCCGGTTGAGCTGAGGCAAACTCGGGGCGCGGAACCGGTCGCCACCGAGCGGTGTGAGGGCGAGGACTCGCAGCACAGAGGCCAGCGGTTCCTCACTGATCTGTGGCACAGGAATCGACGGTGACGACGGCGTTGGTTGACTCATAGTCTCGTGTTTACCACCACTGCCGCGTGAGCTCCACTGCAACGCCACTGTCGATGATCTCGAGTAAGGGCGGCTGCCAATCCGCGACTCCACGACACCTGTCGTGTGAAATGGGTTACAGTCGCTGAATTCTGTGTTAGTGTAGTGATGCAGTCATCTCGCGCAGCACCAATTTTCGGGGAGCTGAAGCACGCACAATCTGAACATGCGGTGAGGATTCTCGCCGTGTGACACACCGCTCTATCGTTGGAAATACGGCTTTCGCGTGGAAAAGGAGGAAGGGAATGGACGTCGCTGGCACGCTTGTCGAGGCTCTCGGCGGTAGCGACAACATTATTGACGTCGAACCCTGCCTCATGCGTATCCGCGCCACCGTCGTCGATCCCCTTGCTGTCGACGAGGAAGCAATCCGTTCGACCAACCCTCTCGCCGTCGTGCGGTCGGGCAACTACGTGCAGATCATCATCGGTGTCGACGCTACCGACCTCGCTCAGCAGATGAATGTCGTGCGACCGGCGACGGTATCGCAATAGCCGCAGCAGAGGGGAGCGTCACCGGACAGTAGCGCCAGCGTTCGGGTAGGTATGAGACACGGATCGGCGCCGTGAATTTCGACCTCCTGCACTAGAATCGGGGAGTAACCGCCGCGTCGAGCGCGACACGGCGTTTGCCGCCCAGTCGTCTCGCCACCACGCCCCGGAGATATCGATGTCGTTATCCTCGACCGCCCCCACTGTGACACGTCCCCTCGATGCGAATGCCGAGGCAACATTGCGCAGTGTTGCCCGCATCCATGGGGTGAGTGATCGCTACTGGGACTGGCATGGTACTGAACGCGAAGTTAGCTCCCACACCTTGATCGCGGTTCTGCGAGCCCTCGGCGTTAGCGTTCCTACAGATCCCGAGGTTGGCGACCTTGAGGCAATCATGCGCCAGTGTGACGATGACGTGTGGCGTCGAGTTCTTCCCCAGTGTTCCATCGTGCGCCAGGGGCAGTGGCGTGAGCTTCACGTCCATGTGCCCGACGGAGCGCCGGTGCGAGTGTCTATTGAGTTCGAGGATGGCGGTAGCACCGAACTGACTCAGATCGACAACTGGGATCCTCCGCGCGAGATTGATGGTGAGCGGCGAGGGCGTGCCGGATTTGCTCTCGACGGGCACTACCCGTTGGGGTATCACACGCTCGTCGCGGACGTTGGCACGGTCGGACAGCAGTTGTCGGACATGATGCGAAATGGTGACGCGGTAGTGACTGTGCGCGCCCACCTCATCGTCGTGCCCGACCGGCTGAGGATCCCCGTATTCGACGACGAGGCACCCGAAGCACGTGCGCAACGCTGGGGCGTGGTATCGCAACTGTATTC
>JAEZVQ010000174.1 GCA_023420745.1 Actinomycetes bacterium | reverse complement strand
GCTTCACGCGCGACGTCCATCGACGTCACGCGGCGGGGCACGCCTCGACCTCGTTCACTCATGCTCTCTATTGTCGCGCCTGCCGGTGGTGCCGAGCGACCTACTTCTCGATCGGGCCGAGGAGAACGCTCGCCCACGCGCCGTGAAGAGACTCGGCGTCGGAGGGCTGGAAGATGCCGGCGAGGACGTCGCGGTACAGGCGCGACAGTTCCTTCGTGTTGTAGTAGGAGGAGCCCCCACACGCACGAATCGCCTGGTCGACGGCAATGCGCGACGCTTCAACGGCGCGGTGCTTGACGGCCGAGAGCTTCGGCAGCCAGAACTTGCCGTGGTCGAAGCCCTCCTCGAACTGGCGTGCCAGCATTTCGATTTGCGGAGCGATCCCGTCCATCACCACCGCCGCTTCAGCGATGCGCCAGCGAATATCGGGGTCGTTGGAGTAGGTCGTCGCGTTCTTCACCGACCGGCGCTGACGCACCGTTTCGATCGCCACGTCAATCGCGCGCAGACCGATACCGGAGTAGGTGGCGGCGAGCAGCAGCTCGAAGTTAGCAAAGATGCCGAACACCACCGGGTCGAAAGACGGTCCGGGGGTCACGCGCGTGAGGACGTGGGAGGCGGGGGCGTGAGCACCGTCGAGCTCCGTCGTATTCGACTGGGTGGCGCGCATCCCCAGCGCATCCCAATCGTCGCGGATGGAGAAGCCACCGTCTTCGCGATCAATCAGCGCGAAAACGGACATGGGACCGTCCTCGGCGACGGAATCGTCGCGACCAAATGTGGCCAGGTGCGTCCACACCGGGGCGAGCGAGGTGAAAATCTTGGTGCCGTAGAAGCGGTAGCCTCCCTCGCCGTCAGGACGCGCCTCGGTGGTAGAGCCGAAGAGGACGAGGTCGTTTGCCGGTTCAGAAATGCCGAAGCCGAAAATGGCACCCTCGGCGGCAAGGCGCAGGATCAGCTCGCCGCGGTCATTGCCCTTCGCCATCATGTGACGACCAACGCCGACAATAATGTGATGCATGTTGATCCCGAGTGCGGTTCCCGGTGCAGCACCCGCGAGGCGACGCTGTTCAGCGCAGATTTCAGACAGTGACAGTCCAGCTCCCCCAAATTCTTTGGGAACAAATGCGGTGAGGTATCCGCAAGCGCGCAAATCCTCGAGGTCATCAAGCGGGAAAGAGTTATCGCGGTCGTGTTGGTGGGCTCGCGAACGAATGGCGTCGAGGACGTCGTCGGGGATGATGAAAGACATCGGGGTCATAACCTCATTTCTCGTCACAGTTCAACGCAACTGCGCGTTGAACGTGCGGCGCGGGCACACGCTGCACGCCCCTAATCTAGCGTGAAGATGGACGTATCGCCCGGTGATCGGCGTCGAACGTTGAGAAGTTCGGTAGATTGAGCATCGTGAATATTTCGCCTGAGCCATCGCGTGACAATGCGGCACCTGAGCTGAACGGTCGACGTCACATGACCCCGCGGGAACGGTTCCGCGAGGATCGTCAGCGTCGCCAAAATACGGTGTTTTCCACCATTGCCTGCGTGATGGCGGTGATGTCGCTCTTCGCGTTGCTCGTGCTCGTCAAAATCATTCCCGTACCGTTTGGCAACTCGTTTTCGCAACCGGAAGAGTTCGCGGTCACCGGTGACGTCCCCTGTGTGCCGGACGACGCAACGGCCGCGGGGCTTGAGGGAATCCACGTGCAAATCCTCAACGCCACCGGTCGCCCCGGTCTTGCTGCTGCCGTGGGCGAGCGGTTGAAAGCTCACGGCGTCACTCTCGACGAGCCCGGTAACTACAGCAGGCAGTACTACGGTGCAGCGATGATCATTGCCGGTCCCACCCAGGTCGCGAACGCGTACTCGCTGGCACGCGTCTTCCCCGACGTTACCGTCAACTACAACGAAACTGCCGGTGATGTCATCACCGTTGTCCTCGGCGACCACTTCGGTGACATGTTGACGGAAGAGGAGATTGAGCCGATTCTCTCCGCCGGGCAAACCCCGCTGTCGAATCCGAAGGACTGTCTCCCCGTCAATCCTGACGACGTGAACAAGATCGCAGTCGTGCCCTCACAGACGCCAACTGAGGGCAGCACCGACGCTCCCGCAACCGATCCCGCGGCAACAGATCCTGCGCAAACAGAAGCGCCGGCGACGGAAAGCTCCGACGGCTAGTCCACCGTCATCACCTCGTCGCCGACGCTACGTGTTGGCGGTGTGCTCGCTAGTGGCGCGTGCGGTGGCGCGTCTCGTAGGCGCGTGACTTGAGGTCTTCACCCGCCGGAGCCGACGCCGGAGTTGCGGCTTCGAGGGTGGTGCCGCGCACACGAGAAATCCAGCGCATGAGGTGGTAGATGCCGATCGCGCAGGCAGAGCCCAGCGCAATCCCACCGAAGGTCATGCCACCCGGCGCCCAGGTGTAGTCAGCAATGGCGACGATCATCGCCACCGCCGCGGTATTGAGGTTGACGGGGTCGGCAAAATCGACCTTGTTTTGCACCCAGATCCTCACCCCGAGCATCCCGATCATGCCGTAGAGGACAGTCGCCGCACCGCCGAGGACACCCGGCGGGATGGTTGAGATGATCGCCCCGAACTTCGGCAGCATCGACAGGGCGAGGGCGACGAGTGCCGCCACCAAATAGGCTGCAGTGGAGTAAACGCGCGTCGCCGCCATCACGCCGATATTTTCCGCGTAGGTCGTCGTCCCGGATCCGCCACCCGATCCTGCGAAGATCGTCGAAACCCCGTCAGCGAGGAGTGCCCGACCGGTGAGGTGGTCGAGGTTTTCACCAGTCATCGCTGACACGGACTTCACGTGTCCGACGTTTTCTGCAATGAGCACGAGGACGACGGGAATGAACAAACCGAGTGTCGACGGAGCGAAGCTCGGGGTGTGGAACTGTGGGAAACCAAACCACGCGGCCTCACCGATAGCCGAGTAGTCGACCTCGCCTTGGAATGCCGCCACCGCGTAGCCAACGAGAACGCCGATGAGGATCGACAGACGCCCGATAATCCCCTTGAACACCACGGTAATGAGGATGATTGCCGCCATCGTGACCACCGCGGTCACCGGTCCTTCTTTCACCCAGTTCCATGCAGCTGGCGCGAGGTTGAAGCCAATGAGGGCAACGATCGCGCCGGTGACGATCGGCGGCATCACCGCGTCAATCCAGCGCACGCCCGCAAAATGGACAATCAAACCCACGACGGCAAGAGTCGCACCCGTCGCGATGACGCCACCGAGCGCGTAGGACTGACCGAGACTGGGATCTTGCGACACGGCGAGGATCGGGGCAATCAACGCGAAGGATGAGCCGAGGTAGGAGGGAAGTTTTCCCGCGGTTAGAGCGAGGAAAATCAGCGTGCCGATAGCGGTGAAGAACAGCGTCGTATTCGGCGGGAAGCCGGTGAGGAGCGGCACGAGGAACGTCGCGCCGAACATCGCCACCACGTGTTGGGCACCAATACCGGCGGTACGCGGCCAGGACAACCGTTCACGCGGGAGCACAACCTCGCCGGGAGAAATCGAACGGCCGTCGCCGTGCAGACGCCACGACAGCACATTGGCCAATGGAGAAGTTGACGGGGAAGAAGATTCAGATGAGCTCATGGCGGATCCGATCGTCGTCAGTGAATACCTGTGCGAGGCGGGGCGCCGGTGTGCGCATGCGCCACCGCACCCCCGACCGGAATTTCACACTATCGCGACACGACGCGCCCTGCGATGATCGCTCACAGTTCGGACACGCACGGCGACCGGCGCACTCGGATCACTGCGTCGATCACTGTGTCAATCACTGTGTCGATCAGTGAGCCGTGCCAGTAGACCGGCATCAGTGAGCCCAGTTGAAGGAATCCTCGGCAATCGCCCCACCGCTCCCGGTTTGGAAGCCGGCACGGGAGAAAGCAAAACTGTTGCCCGTCTTGGTATTCCAGCAGGTGACACCGCGGTAGCGTGACCAGCAGGCAAAATCGCCAAAGTTTGCCGCCGTATCGTAGTCGAGGATGGTGTAGTTACCGTCCTCGAGAGCGATCTGGCAATTCTCTGAA
The DNA here is from genome assembly GCA_023420745.1 of Actinomycetes bacterium. Taxonomy (GTDB): domain Bacteria; phylum Actinomycetota; class Actinomycetes; order Actinomycetales; family Actinomycetaceae; genus Gleimia. Next base: position 15,278 of record JAEZVQ010000174.1, on the reverse strand, counting down.
GCACCCGATTCGGTTGCGGTAATCACGAGGGTATCGTCATCGCAGACATCCCCTATTTCGTCGTCAATCTCCACCGCCTGACACACGAGCTCACCACCCGATAGCGCACAACGGAGGTTCCCGGTAGGGGATTGGAACTCAGTGACACTCGCCGCACCTTCTGGCGCCGGATAGGGATCCTTCTTCTCCGTTTCCGTCGGGGTCGGGGTGGCGCTCACGGTCGGCGTCGGCTGTTCGGTCGCGGTGGGCGACGTTTCGGCGGTTGCGGATGCCGTGGCTCGATGCGCAGCATCGTCAACCGTGTCAGAAATCGGACGCAACCATTGCCACACCGTCAGCCCCGCGAGGAGCAGCGCAATCACCGTCAACGCGACGACAGCAATCACCAGACCGCGATTCGTCGACTGCGACGTTGGCTGCATTGACTGCAATCCCGCGGCAGCAGCCCCGCGATCGCGACGGGGTGCGGGCTGGCTCGCCGCAGAATCCTCGCTCACCGCAGCCGCCCCCACCTCGGTCGGCTCTGTCTCGATCACAGGGGCGGCGAGTACCGTGGTCGCGGTCTCCTCGCCACCGTCACGCCCAGCATCGGTATCGTCAGCATCGCTGCCGTCTGCATCGCTACCGTCTGCATCACTACCATCAGCATCGCCACCGTCCACACGCTCCTCAGTGGGGTAGATCGGGCCGACTTCCGCGCGGTAGTGGAGCGCGGAGCGCACATCTTCGTCATCGAGACCAGCGAGCCAGTCGAGAAGTTGAGGATAGGTCGCCGGGTTGAGGGCGATCACCGGGCGCAGCTCAGGGTGGCGAGCAGCCAGCGAGTGCAGCACCGTGAGGTCGGTCGTCGGATCAGCCGCCTGGCGTGCGAGCTCCACCTGCTCGGGGCTGAGGTCACCGCTGAGCTCAGAGTCGAGATCAGAGCCGGTAGTTGCGTCATTGTCCGGGCGAGTCGAGTCGCTCATCGTCAGTCTCCTTGAAAATCGGCGTCAACGCTGCCGTCGTCACCCCATCATTCTGTACTATTCGGAGGATCTTCGGACAGTGAACTGGTGAAAACCGAAGTCGGCGATGGTGTCCGCAAGCGCAGTGAACCGCTCCTCCCATCCCGGAGCATCGGCGCGAAAACCCACCGGAGCCCCGGTATCTCGCGCCTGTTGGAGGGCGAAGAAGCGCACCCCGAGGTCACGGCATTGCCTCGCCACCTCGACCTCGTCACCGGCCGAATGAGGGTACGCCGTCAACCGCACCTCGTAGGGCTCACCCTTCCGGCGCTCAGCCCAGTCGAGCACCACTCGAAGGCTCTCCCATGCGCGCGCCCCCGCTGCCCCCACCCCGGCAACCGCGGCATAGTTGGGCTTCGTTGCCTTGATGTCGAGCGCCACCCAGTCGACGATGTCCTCCTCGAGCAGCACCTCAAGTCGACGCGGATACGCCCCCGCCGTATGCACCCCCACTGAGAACCCGAGGTCACGCACCTCGTGCGCCGCGTCGATGAGTGAGCCTTGGCGGGTGGGCTCACCACCGGAAAACACGACGGCATCGAGCAAACCTCGACGGCGGTGCAGCAGCGACACGACCTCAGACCACGGCACCTGGCCGGGCGTGCGCATGTCAATAATCGCGTGGTTGTGGCAGTACGGACACGACCACGGGCAGCCCTGGGCGAAAACCGTCAACGCCAGGTGACCGGGCCAGTCAACACTCGACAACCGTTGAATTCCCGCGATCTGGAGGTCGCTCGCACGACTGCAGCGATCGTGTCCCGAACCGTCCTCCCATGGGAGAGCCATGCTGGGGCGGCTAGAGTTCGAGGGTTTGACCAGTCACCGACGACACCAGCGTGCCGTGCGCGGCCGCCGCGTCCTCGGTGAACATCTGCCGCTCGGCGTACTCCGATTTCTTCCCCGTGTTGAACGATCGCACCGGGCGGAAGTAGCCCATCACCCGCGTCCACACCTCGCATTCGACGTCGCGCCCCGCCGCCTCGCACCGCTGACACGTCGGGTGCTCACCCGCGAGATAGCCGTGCGTGGGGCAAATCGAAAATGTCGGTGTCACCGTCAGATACGGCACCTTGAACACTTGGAGCGAACGGCGAATCAGCTCACGGCACGCCACCGCCGAGGACACGCGCTCGCCCATGTAGAGGTGAAGCACCGTGCCGCCGGTGTATTTGCCCTGCAAATCCTCCTGCATTTCCAACGCTTCAAAGGGGTCGTCGGTGAAGCCGACCGGCAGCTGTGACGAGTTCGTGTAGTACGGCGCGTCCTCGGTGCCGGCTTGAATAATCGCGGGGAAACGCTTGCGATCCTCGCGGGCAAAACGGTACGTCGTGCCTTCCGCGGGCGTCGCCTCGAGGTTGTAGAGGTGACCGGTCGCCTCCTGGAGTTCCACCATCCGCTCGCGCACGTGGTCGAGCAGTCGCGCCACCAGGTCGTGACCACGCGGGTCGGTGATGTCGTACTCACCGTAGGAGAAGTTCGCCACCATCTCGTTCATGCCGTTGACGCCGATGGTCGAGAAGTGGTTGTCGAGGGTGCCGAGGTAGCGCCGCGTGTAGGGGAACAGTCCCGCATCCATGTGTTCTTGGATCACGCGACGCTTGTCTTCGAGGCTGCCAGCGGCCATGTCGATGAGTTCGTCGAGGCGACGGACAAGCGCGTCCTCATCGCCCGAGAAGAGATAGCCAAGCCGCGCCATATTGATGGTCACCACGCCGACCGACCCGGTTTGCTCCGCCGAACCGAATAGCCCGTTGCCGCGTTTGAGCAGCTCACGCAAGTCGAGTTGGAGCCGACAGCACATCGAGCGAATCATCCCCGGATCGAGGTCGGAGGTGAGGAAGTTTTGGAAGTAAGGAAGCCCGTATTTCGCCGTCATTTCAAATAATGCGAGGGCGTTCGGGCTATCCCAGTCGAAGTCGGGGGTGATGTTGTAGGTCGGGATGGGGAAGGTGAAGACCCGCCCGTCCGCGTCCCCTTCACTCATCACCCGGATGAAGGCGCGGTTGATCAGGTCCATCTCCGCTTGGAGGTCGCCGTAGGTGAAGTCGCATACCTCGTCGCCAATAATCGGCGCTTCGTCGGCGAGGTCGGCGGGGCACGTCCAGTCAAAGGTGAGGTTGGTGAACGGGCATTGCGAACCCCAGCGTGAGGGGACGTTGAGGTTGTAGATCATCTCCTGCATGCATTGCACCACCTCGTCCTCGCTCATCCGGTCGAGGCGAACGAACGGTGCCATGTAGGTGTCGAATGAGGAAAACGCCTGAGCGCCCGCCCACTCGTTTTGCAAGGTGCCGAGGAAGTTAACGATCTGGCCGCATGCGGAAGAAAAGTGGCGCGGCGGGGCGGAGGCGATGGCGCCGGGCACCCCGTTGAAACCCTGCTGCAGGAGTTGTTTGAGCGACCAGCCGGCACAGTAGCCAGCAAACATGTCGAGGTCGTGGATGTGGATGTCGCCGTCGCGGTGCGCCTGCCCCGCTTCCGCACTGTAAACGCGGCTGAGCCAGTAGTTCGCCACCATTTTCCCAGCGGTATTGAGAATCAACCCACCGACGGAATAGTCCTGGTTGGCGTTGGCGTTAACCCGCCAATCGGAGCGATCGAGATAGTCCTCGACAGTGGAAATCGCGTCAACAAGATACTGGCGTGGCGCCTCATTTTTCTCAGCCATGGGCACCACCCTCGCACCTCGCGCACCACGACATGTTGTGCGACACGCGTCGACCACCCCCTAGATATTGTGGCGCGACGACAATTCCCACGTACCTAGGACGATCGTCCTCACCGCTCGACAACCGGTCTGACACACCGCCTGCGCCAGTCCTCAATCGCCCCGTCCTCGACCACCCTCGGCTCTGTCGCTGGCGATAGCATGAAAGCGTGCGCCTGCCGATGGGTGAGCCGTGATAGAACGTCAGTCAGACGAGCCAGCGAGATAAGTCAGGAGAATGCGTGATGCGAAACTTCGGGATGGATGTCTACACGCCCGTCGCGAGCCGCTACGACTCGATGCCGTACCGGCGGCTGGGGAGCACCGGCTTGCAGCTGCCGGCGATTTCGCTGGGGTTGTGGCACAACTTCGGCGACGATAAGCCCCTGCAGACGCAGCGCGACATGATCCGTCGCGCCTTCGATCTCGGCATCACGCACTTCGACCTCGCCAACAACTACGGGCCGCCCTACGGGTCGGCAGAGAAGAACTTTGGTCGGATTTTCCACGAGGATCTGCGTGAGCACCGCGACGAACTCGTCATTTCGTCGAAAGCGGGCTGGGATATGTGGCGTGGCCCGTACGGGTTTGGTGGCTCGCGCAAATACCTGCTCGCCAGCCTCGACCAGTCGCTGGAACGCATGGGACTGGACTACGTCGACATCTTCTACCATCACCGACCCGACGCCGACACCGACCTCGAAGAGACGATGCTCGCCCTCCACCAGGCGGTGCGAAGCGGCAAAGCCCTCTACGCGGGGATTTCCTCCTACTCTGCCGAACACACACTGCGCGCCCAGGAGATCATGCGCGACCTCGGGACGCCGCTGGTCATCCACCAGCCGTCCTACTCGATGATTAACCGCTGGATTGAGGATGAAGACGAGTCCGGTCGCTGCCTCATCGCCGCCTGCGACGAGTCGAATATGGGGATCATCTGCTTCTCCCCACTGGCTCAAGGGATCCTCACCGACCGCTATCTCCGCGGTATTCCCGCCGATTCACGTGCCGCCGCCCACAAGTCCCTGTCCTCCGACATGTTGTCTGACAACAACTTGGCGCACGTGCGTGCCCTCAACGACATTGCCCTGTCGCGCGGGCAGAGCCTGGCGCAGATGGCGATCGCCTGGGTGTTGCGCGACCAGGGTGGGCGATCGGTGACCTCCGCGCTCGTCGGCGCCTCGTCGGTGGCGCAACTTGAGAACAGCGTTGGCGCGCTGGCGAACCTCGACTTCACCGACGAAGAACTCGCCGCCATCGACGCTCACGCCGACGCCGACGGGATCAACCTGTGGGCGGAGGCGACGCGCTCCACCGCGACGCGTTCCACAGCGACGCGCTAGTCGCGTTTCCTCCCGCTTTGCAGCGCGCACAACAGTGACGAGGTGCCGAGCAGGAGTGCAAACACCGCGGCGATGACGACCGCGGTGATCGACGTTGCGGCGAGCCCGCCGGCGACAATCCCCGCGTCACCAACGAAGGACCACACGTCCCCGCCGGCAACCATGTGGGCGACGAGTGCGGCGAGTGCCTGACCGCGCAGCGTCGCGGCGACGACGAGCACCACGCTCACCACGCCGGCGAGCGCGAGTGACGCGGTATTAATCGGGTCGGCGGTCAGCTGCGGCTTTTCTTGGGGGACGAGTGTCATCGCCCACACGAAAGCAATGAGGATGGCGGCTACGACGTCGGACGGGCGATGCCAGCCCGAGGCGATGACCTCAACGAGGATGAGTGAGCCTACCAGCGACCACCCCAGTGCCGCCCAGGAGCGCCACCGTTGCGAGGTGACGGCAATGAGGGCGAAGACGACGCTCGCCACCACGGTTGCGTGACCGGAGGGGAAGGAGTTAGCCAGGTCGTAGCCGATCCCCCGGTAGGGGCGGGTGAGTAGCACCGTCTTGAACAGCTGGGTAGTGAGGTTAGCGCCGACGATGACGATGGCGATTCGCACCGCAAGGGCGAAGCGGCGGCGCAGCGTGGCGACCAAGGCGACGACCGCCGTGACCACGAGTACCGTCGCCGCTGAAATCGAGTGCAGCGGGCGAAACGCGGCGTCGGGGAGAAGGCGCGCCACCGACGACATTGTTTCCAGTGCAGCCTGGTCGAGAGCCTGACCGGTGTCCGTGTGGAGAGCGACAATGGCGAGGGCGAGGAAAGCGGTGGCCGCACCGATGACGCTAAACACCCGCAAGGTGCGGCGCACGCTGGCCACCATTTGGGCGCCCAACTGTTCTCCCTCACTCACCTCAGCGATTCTACGTGCCGGGGCACGCAACCGCCGTGAACTCGCGGCGATGCGGCGGCGCTGCCTATGATCGACACGATATTGAACCGCGACGCACACGTCCGATGAAGGGAGGGATCGTGAGCACTACCGCATCTGAGGTACCTCAACCGGTCACGATCGACCGGCTTCACACGCTACTCAACGCGCTCGACGAGGATCTCAGGCTCGGCTTCCGCCGCTACTCCGACACCACCCTCGTCATCCCCACCCTCTCGGCACTGATTTTTGTCGAACTCGCCAACCACGGCATCGTCCAGGTGCGCGGTCAGTGGCGCGGGGAGGCGGTTCGCGAGGAGGATTTCCCCACTCTCGCCTCGCAGGTGCAGATGTGTAATATCGAGCGCTCCGGGCCGAAAGCCTACCTGTGGCCGCATGACGATGGCACCACCTACGGGCTGGGTGCGGAAGTCAACTACGTCATTTCCCAGGGTGCCACTGACGCTCAGCTCGTCGAGTTCTACGAAACGGCACTGACGATGATCGTCGGGTTCTTCCGCGACGTCGAAGTGGCGATGCCCCACCTCGTTGACTGGCCGACCGCAGTCGACGGCTCGGCAGTGGGCAGCTCGGCGGTAGGTGGCTCGGCTGACCAATCACGCGCAGGCGAAGGAGCAAGCCAATGACTGCCACGCGACTATTCGCTGTCCCCGAAGACGCGACGGTTCCCACCCCGGTGTCGTTTCCTCGCATTGAACGCGCCCTGCACATGATCGACCCGCAGTTCACGCTCATTCCCGCCGGCGACGTGGAGTTAGATGACCCGGAGTGCACCCAGGCGCGGATGCGTATCAGTGGTGTCAATTTCCTCGTCTCGTTCACCACTCGCGGACGTTTCCTGTCGGTGCGCGCGGTGTGGGATTCTCGCCAGCCAGCCTCGGCGCACGTGTTGACGACGCTGTTCACCGCGTCGGATTCGTGGAATCGTGAAAAGTACTTCCCCACCGTCTATGCCTTGCCCGAGGGGGAGACGGCGCTCGTGGTGGCCGATTTCATGTGCGACGTGCGTCGAGGGATGAATGACGCTCAGCTCGTCGACAACCTCAGCGGTGCCATCGCCACGGATCTTGACGCCATCACCTTCATGCAGCACGTGGTGGCGAGCGCCTTCACTGCCGGTAATGAGTGACTTCGACCGACTTGACTCTGACCTGTCTGACATCACCTCGGATGATGGGGCGGTAGCTGAGGCGATCATCGACCGGTTACGCTCGCTCTCCGCTCACGATGACCGCATGGTCGCCACCCTCGATTTCCCGCCACGAAACGGTCACCGCGTCGACTGGCCGGCGTGGGCACACCCGGCGGTGATCGACCACTACCGTGCCGCGGGCGTGCCGGCTCCGTGGGCGCATCAAGCGCTTGCCGCTGACGCGATCACACAGGGCGCACACACGGTGGTGGCAACGGGAACCGGGTCGGGCAAATCCCTCGCCGCGTGGCTGCCGATTCTGTCCTCCATCGCCGCTCACGACACATCCGCGAAGTTGTCTGACTACCGGCGCCGCCCGGCTGCGCTCTACCTCGCGCCGACGAAAGCACTCGCCGCCGACCAGCTGACCAGCCTGACCCGTCTGCTCACTACTCCCGCCGACGACCTCGGGGTGCGTGTCGGTGTCGCGGACGGGGACACCCCGTCGGAGGTGAAAGCATGGGCGCGGGCACAAGCCGACGTGGTGCTAACGAACCCCGACTACCTCCATCACGTGATGCTGCCAGGGTGTCGGTCGTGGACGCGGCTGCTGTCACATCTCGCCGTCATCGTGGTCGACGAAATGCACTACTGGCGCGGTGTTGCCGGCGGGCACGTGGCGCTGGTGTTGCGCCGGCTGTTGCGCATCGCGCGACGTTTCGGCGCTGATCCGACAGTGGTGTTCCTATCCGCGACAGTGTCTCAACCCGCGGTGAGCGCCTCGCGTCTCATTGGGGTCACACCCGAGGAGATCGTCGCCGTCACCGACGACACTTCGCCGAGTGGGGCACGCACCCTCGTGCTGTGGCAACCGGGCTGGATGGTCGGTGAGGATATCGACGACGAAGAGTATCTGCGTGTCCTCGCTGCCACCGCCGATGCTGCAGATGACAACCATCCGCAGCCGGTGGTTTTGACCACGGGATTGCGACGGCGTTCCTCCACCTCCGAAGCGGCGATGCTCACCGCCACCGCAGTCGATGAGGGGGCGCGCGTGCTCACTTTTGTCCGTTCCCGCTACGGTGCAGAGTCGGTGACGGAGCAGGCGCGCGATCACCTCCGGCGGCGCGGCTCTTCGGGTGATACGGTCGCGGCTTATCGTGGCGGCTACCTCCCGCAGGAGCGGCGCGAACTTGAACAGTCGCTGCGACATGGTGACACTCGCGCACTGGTCACCACCAATGCACTCGAACTCGGTATCGACATCTCGGGGCTCGATGCGACGATCACCGCCGGCTGGCCGGGAACTCGCGCCTCCCTGTGGCAGCAGGTTGGTCGTGCCGGGCGTGCGGGGCGCACGGGAATATCGATCCTCGTGGCCTCGGACAATCCGATGGATACCTATCTCGTCCACCACCCGCACATGATTACCGCCGAGGTCGAAGCCTCGACTTTCGACCCAGCGAATCCCTATATCGTCACCCCCCACGTCCTAGCGGCCGCGGCGGAAGCGCCGCTAACAGCCGAGGATGTCGCGGTTTTCGGCCTGTCCGACACCGGGTTCTTCGAGGCACTCGAATCCCAGGGCTACCTGCGCCGCCGCCCCGACGGGTGGTATTGGAACACCACCGTCGACGTTGACGCTCACCAGCTGACGAATATTCGCGGCGAGGGTGGCGAAGTCCAGATTGTCGAGGAAACGACCGGCCGAGTTGTCGGCACCGTCAATTCCGATCAGGCGCACTCTCACGTTCACCCCGGCGCGATCTACATCCACCAGGGGGTGACCTACCAGGTGACGCAGTTGACGCACCCGCCCGTCATTGACGGGATGGAGGCGACGCGCGTGCACTCCGGGGGTGCCGAGGTGGCACTCGTCCACCCGGTGGTCACCCGACTGCGCACCCGCCCCACCGTCACCACTCGCGTCCACATCCTCGCCGAACGCGAGGCGTGGGAGGATCCGACGACCGGTGTGCGCTGGTGCTGGGGTGATGTCGAGGTGGAGTCGCGCGTCACCGACTTCGATACGCTGCGACTGCCGGGCTTGGAATGGGTATCGAATACGAAACTCGACCTGCCGGCACGTCGGCTGACCACCGCGAGCGTGTGGTGGACGCTGCCGCTGCGGATGGTACGCGACCTCAACCTCACCGACGATGAGCTGCCGGGCGCACTTCACGCAGCCGAGCACGCGTCGATCGGGATGCTGCCGCTGCTCGCCACCTGTGACCGCTGGGATCTCGGTGGACTGTCAACAGCACTCCACGATGACACGGAGCTGCCGACGGTGTTCGTCCACGATGCCTATCCCGGTGGCGCGGGTTTCGCTGAATACGGGTGGCGACACGCCGCACAGTGGCTCACCCTCACGCGTGAAGCCATCGCTTCCTGCGGGTGTGAGGACGGTTGTCCCTCGTGTATCCAGTCTCCGAAGTGCGGGAATCACAATGAACCGCTGTCGAAGACCGGGGCACTGTCGGTGTTGGGGCTGCTGCTGTCGTGCCCACCTCATTCCGCCGCGCCCGCCGGCTCCTCCTGAGTCGTGCCTGTCGGCCTCTCGTGAGATATGCCTGCCGGTATGACAGCCGCATCCACCCCCGCGTGAGCTTTCGCCTCGACGGTCACGTGACCGAAGCTGATCTGACCCAGCCCACGCTCACCCCCACCGACCAGGGTGAGGTGGCGGGTGACGACGATCCAGGTGTCAAAACCGCGCACCGTACACGCGAACACGGTCATCTCCTCACTCGGCGTTGCGCCGATGGTGTGAGCGTTGAGTGCCACGACGCGGCGTGCCACCGCACACGGGTCACGTGAGCGTGACGCAGCATTGGCGATCGAGGCATTGGTGAGCGTGACATCAGTGATCGCCGCATTCGCTGCCGCGTCGGCACTGGCCAGCGCCGCCATATCCGCCACCGCCTGGATCCGCGTGTGTTCGGTGTGGAGGCGCACGACAGTGAGCACCACCAGCGCCACGACGGTGACCAGAGCAAGGGCGGAGAGCACCCACACCGTACCCGACCCGACCTCCGCTACGTCACGCCTGCACTGGCGATCTCGGTCGCCCCATACCTGCCGCCCGTCACTGTATTGTCTGACAACCACGGGTCAGTGTCCGTTCTCCACCGAAGTACCCGCCGGATTACTCACCAGTGGCGAGTCGGTCATGAAGTGTCGCTCACTGACGGTGCTAACCACGCAGGTCGCTGCGGGAATCCCTGGGAATCGGTGAGAAACCGCCACTGTCGACGTCACCACGTCTTCCCTGATGTCTTCAGAAATCGAGAGCGCCCGGTCGATCCCCAGCTCACTTGGGGATGGTGGCGCTTGTCCGACAGCGATCGCACGCACTCGCTCACGGGCCACGTGACAGGCGTGTGCTTGAGCCGCCGCCGCATCGATGCCACCGAGGATGAGTGCCGCGACCACCACGATAACGGGGATTGTCAACGCCACTTCCGCCGTGACGTACCCGGCATCACGGTGGTGTCCCCATCCTTGACCCCCTCGATTGTCCTCCCGCGCCACGACCCCGCGACGACGCCACCACAACCGCCTACTCATCCCCCAAGCGCCCGCTCAATAATGGCAGTGAGCATTGATTTCACCGCCCCGGATTTCACCACCGCGAGCAAGATCCCCGCAAAGGCGACAGCGGCGATCATGCCCACCGCATATTCCGCTGTAATGTACCCGGCATCGCCGACCACTGTGCAGGTGGCGGGATCGTCGAGACGGTGTCGAATCTCCACCATCCGCCCCGGTTGTGCCTGGACAGTTCTTACCGGTGTTGTCCTTACCGGTGTCGTCTTGACCATTGCCTTCTCCTGTCATTGTCCGTTATCTGTCGTCCGTGGTCGTTGAGCACGAGCACGGGCAGCGCTAGCGTGCCCACTTCCCCTGACCTCATGCCGGCGGTACCGATGTGCGATGTGGATGATCCCCCGCCCACATCTGCCGCGGCGCCACGTGACACCCATTCACCGCGAAACTGTGGACAACTCCGGTGGTCTCACCACGAGGAGAGCTGAATCACCACCGGCACAATGGCGAGACAGACGAACGCAGGCAGCAAACACAACCCCAGTGGCAGCACCAGGCGCACGGCGAGGCGACCGGCCTCGGCACGTGCCATTGCTGAGCGTTGCCGGCGCATGTGCCGGGCAAGAATTCCGAGCGCCGTCATCGGTGACGCCCCCATGCTCCAGGTCGGACGCAACGCACGCACAATATTCGCCGCCACGCTCGCACGCGCCTCACCCTCGATCTCCTCCACCTCGCCACCGAGGCGCAGTACACGCGCGACGCGCACCAAATCGTCCTCGTCACACGCCAGCCCCACTGCCTCGAATGCGCGCGACACCGCACACCCCGCGCGGATACTCGCCGCCAGCAAGGTCACGGTGACGATGGGCTCGACACGCTCACGAGTGTCGCGTTCAGCTCGGGCAATGATCCGGCGAGCCCAGACGACACCGAGAACCCACAAACCGAAGCCCGCAACAGCACTCAGACTTCCAATAGCCGCGTCAGTCACCACCACCAGGGGGTTGAAACCGACCAGCCACGAGCCGAGGAAACCGAGGAGCGGCAGCGTGGCGAGGAGGCGTGCGGTCATGGTTGGTCCGGCTCGCGCAACCCGTCGTGCCAGTGCCGCATCGTGGGCGTCGTCGAGGGTGTCGATCAGCGTGTCGAGGACGTCAGCCTGAGCGATGCCAAGCTGGTGGGTGACCCGACAGGCGGCGGCAATCGACGCGGCAACGTCGCACAGGGCAGGGTGGATCCAGATTGCGGCTGGAACACCATCCGCGGCACCCATTGGCTCGGCACTTCGAGTCACCGCTGCATCGCCATACGCCTTCTCCCCATATGCCCTTTCATCGCGTACTCCCGCACCAAGTGCCTGTTCCCACGCGTGAGCAACGCTCGCCCCCGCTCGCAAACCGGCGACGACGTCGGCGAGGATCAGGCTCGCTTCGAGCTGCGCAGCATCCCTGCGTGCCGCCGTTAACTCCCGCCACCCGTTCACCCGCTCACACACCCCAGCGTTGCTCCATCATTCGCCAGCCGTCGGGGCATAGGCTGCCACGCCGCCATGCGGGGATCATGCGCAGCGGCGGGCGGTTGGGGATCACTGCGATTTCCACAACCTGTCGCGTTGCACCGTCTCGCCCCATGTGGATCACGGCGTCGAGAGCCGCCACCGCCTGTGCGCTCACCGTCTCCACCGCGAGATTGGCCAGCGCGCCCAACGCCACCAAGCGAGCCGCGACATCCTCAGCACTATTGGCGTGCACCGTCACCCACCCACCGTCGTGACCGGTATTGAACGCGGTGAGAACATCGCGCACCTCCCCGCCGCGCGCCTCCCCGAGGATCAGCCGATCGGGTCGCATCCGCATCGCCGCGCGCACGAGGTCAGCCAACGTCACTTCACCCTCACCGTGCACATTAGGTCGACGCGCGGCCAACATCACCGCATGCGGATGGTTGAGCCGCAGCTCCGGCACGTCCTCAATGCATACGATGCGCTCATCGGCTCGCATCGCATGAATCGCCGCACCGAGAAGCGTCGTCTTCCCGCTGCCCGTCGCACCGGAAACGACAACACTCGCCCGCGATTCGATGAGGCGTGTGATGAGACGCCGCGCCGGCGCGTCAATACTGCCGAGGCGTTCGAGGTCGTCGAGGGTGAGGGTGTCGCGGCGGCGCGTGCGCAAGGACATCACCGTCCCGTCGACGGCGAGTGGATGGAGGACTGCATGCAGTCGCGTGCCGTCGGGAAGCTGCCCGTCCGCAATGGGGCTGGCGTCATCCAGTCGCACCCCGCACGCCGCCGCCATCCTCACGGCAAGGGCGCGGCGTTGCTGTTCCGTCGATACTTCGAGGCGGCGGCGCACCTCGGGATCGAGGTCGATACGACGCAGCCCGTGCGCATCATCGACCCACACCCCGTCGGGATTAATGAGGACATCGGTGACGCCCGGTGTTTCCAGCAGTGCGCTCACCTGGGCTCCTGGACCGTTGAGCGTCGCCGCCACGTGATTGCGTATGTCAGACAACTGCTGCATCGAGGTCAATGCCGATGTTTCCGCTCGAATCGCGTGTTCGACAGGTTCGCCGTCGATGAGGCGGCGACGAATCCGCGCATACACCCTGTCAGACATCGCGACCTCCCTCACTCCCCGAGATTCGCCAACTGTCCTCGCTTTCCGCTCCCACCCGACTGTGCCAGCGCGCCACCACGTCATCGACGGCGCGATCCACACTGCGACACCACGTCACCGCCATCGCCTCACCGCCACACTCATCGCGACTGCACTCACTTCGCTCACGCTCACCTCCGCGTGGCACCCACCGGCGAGGCGCAACCACCCACACCCCCTCAACCCGCGTATCACGCACCCGAGAGACGACGACGTCGATCCACTGCCGCGCCGCAGCGACCACCCGCGAGCGCCCACACCAGCCGGCTCCCGCAGTGCCGGTGGCGTCGAGGAGCATCACGGCACCCGTACGCTCGGCAAAACCCGCCAGCCCGTGCGGCGTCTGTACGGTATCGACGCAGACGAAGGCATGTTCGGCGAGGGCGCGAATCCATTGAATGAGCCGCGGGTCACCGATGTCTGGAGGTGGCGCGTCGTGCGAGGACACCACCGCGAAATGCGCACCCGGTTCCATCGGTCGCGGCGGGTGCGAAATATCGACCTCCGCCCAGTCCACCAGCTGCCACTCGCGCTGATGGGCGATGTCACGCCAGCGCAGCCCGTCAGTGAGGTCAACGACGACGCTCTCGCCGGGCACGTCGAGTGTCGGCGCTCGCGGGGCGGTTCCGGGCGGGGAAGCGAGGATGATGACGGGGTGGCGTTGACTGTTGCGGCGGTAAATTTTCGCTGCAATGTCAAGCAGTGCCGCGCAGTCGCGAGGAAGGATGAGGTCGACGCCGGCACGCAACTCGACCACTCGGCTCGCGATCTTCACCTCCTCGATTCCCGCCACTGTTGTCGCCTCGCGACCCACGTCACCGGTTTCGCCGTCAGCCTCGATAATGACCGCGTCGTCACCGTCAATGCGGATGTGGTAGTCGGAGGCGAGGGTGAGCAGGTCGATGACTTCGAGGCGCGCCTGGTCTTGCAATCCGGTGATTCGCACAATCATGTGACGAGCCGATCATGCCCGGTACGATTAAGGACAGACGCGCAGGCGGTTGCTGTGGATATCAGTACGAGCCGCGAGGTTGTGGACAACGCCGTACCGAAATAGGGGGAGTGATCACGCAATGGGAACTGCGATCGCCGCGATCTTTGACCTCGACAAGACGATCCTCGCCACCTCGTCGACGATGACGATGCACGGACCGCTGCGACGCGCCGGTCTGCTCAGCCGCTCCGACACCGCGCGCTCGATTCTGTCCCAGATTCCCTATCTCGTGTGGGGCGAAGGAGAAAAGCGCAACGATCGGATCAAGACGGAGCTGGGGAGGATCGCACGCGGCTGGAACCTCGCCACTCTCAACCAGACGATCATCGCCGCCACCAAGGCGTCGATGCACCCGCAGTGTTACGTCGATGCCCTCGACACCATTGCTTTCCACAAGGCAGTCGGTCACCGCATCGTCGTAGCTTCCGCGTCACCGCAGCCCCTGGTGGAGCCGATTGCCAACCTACTCGAAGCGGATTTCACCCTCGCCACCCAGGTTGGTGTCGAGGACGGCAAACTCACCGGGGAGGTTGCGGATTTCAACCACGGACGCCTCAAGGCCGCGGCAGTGTCGCGCCTCGCGGACAAGCAGGGGTGGGATCTGGAGCAGTGCTGGGCGTATTCCGATTCGATCTCTGACCTGCCGCTACTCGAACTGGTCGGTCATCCGGTGGCGGTCAACCCCGATAGGGCTTTGCGCCATATCGCCACCGAACGAGACTGGCGCATCCGCCACTTCACGCGCACCCTGAAACTCCAGCCGTCGCGGATCGCACTGCCGATTATGGGCGTCGTGTCCACGAATCTTGCCGTCGCCGCGATCACCTGGCTTGCCTGCCGCCACGTGTGGTGTCACCGCTCCTGAGGTTCGTGCGCCTGGACGTGAGTAATCATCGTCTGCGCGGCCGCAATGCCCGTCGACAGGATTGACACCCATTC
>JAEZVQ010000105.1 GCA_023420745.1 Actinomycetes bacterium | reverse complement strand
GCATGGACTTCTCGCAGATGGTCGACCATCACATCGCGTCGGGGCTGCCCTGCACTGTCGCGGGAATTCGCCAACCGATCGAACTGTGCTCGTCATTCGGCGTGATCCAGGCAAAAGACGGGCGCATCGAGCGATTCGTCGAGAAGCCTGAAACCACCGAGGCCCTGCCCGACGACCCGAATTCCTTCCTCGCTTCAATGGGCAACTACGTATTCACCACGGACGCGCTGATTGAGGCGCTCAAACTAGACGCTGAACGCCCCGGATCAAAGCATGACATGGGTGGCGACATCGTCCCGTGGTTCGTCGACAACGGTGGCTGCGGCGTGTACGACTTCATCGACAACGAGGTGCCCGGCGCTACCGAACGTGACCGCGACTACTGGCGTGACGTCGGTACGCTCGACGCGTTCTACGACACGAATATGGATCTCATCTCCGTCCACCCGATCTTCAACCTGTACAACATGGATTGGCCGACGCTGACGCAGATCCCCGGGCACCTTCCGCCAGCGAAATTCGTCTACGGCGACCACGGTTCCCGGCTCGGACACGCCATCGACTCACTCGTCTCTCCCGGCGTAATCATTTCCGGTGGCGAGGTCGTGCGTTCCGTCATTTCACCGGGCGTCTACGTCCACTCGTGGGCGAAGATCGAAGACTCGGTGATTATGGACGGGTGTCGGATCGGTCGAAACGCGGTCGTTTCCCACGCCATCCTTGACAAGTATGTGCAGATTGGCCCCGGCGTTGAAATCGGTATCGATCGCGATCGTGACCGTGCCCGTGGGCTCCACGTCACCGACCGCGGCATCACCGTGGTTGCCAAGGGCATGGTGATCAACGACTGATCGCGTGACCGCGAAGGCGTGGTGCTAGTCGCCTCGTCCTTCGCGGCGCCGACGCTCATCCCACCGTTCGTCCTGTCGTCGCATCATCGCCTCCCAGCGTGAGGAGTGAGGCGACGAGGAGGGACGGTGGTTGTCGTTGGCAGTAGCGTTCGTTGAGGTCGAAGTGCCCCGCGTCGGCTGAACGATGAGGAGAACTCCGACCACCATCAGGGCAAATCCGACAACTCCGAGAGCAACAGCACCCCACATATTGCCCGTGGAAATCCCCACCAGAGGGCAGACCAAACCGGTGAGGAACGCGGCGACACCCCACCCGACTTTGCGCGCCGACCTCGGGGGGCGAACAATGGCAGCATTGTCGGCGGATGACGCCCCTTCCTTCTCTCCAGGCACAGCGTAGCGGTGGTTCATCGTCGACACGAGGTAGGGGTCGTCACGACGCAACTGGTGTTCCATTTGTTCGAGGATGCGTCGTTCCTCTTCGGACAGTGCCACGGTGATCCTCCTCCCCCTCTGCGTTCGCTAGGATACGTGAAAACCCCATCGGATTTCACGCGTGCCACGATGCGACGAGGTCGCGAACCGTATTGCCAGTCGATGCGCCACCGTATCAGTCGCTGACGGGCACCGTGGGTAAAACACTACGGTTCCTGCCCCGCCGATCCCCGCTCGTCACGCCGTGCACGTCCCATCAGTGCCGCCGGTGTCATGGCGAGGCTGCCGAATCGTTGTCTCACAGCATCCATCACCGCTTCCGCACTGGCGTGGTGCCGATCGTCGTCGAAGGCGACTTCGATTCCTTGCGCGGCGCTCCTGAGGTTTTCCACACGCACGCCAATCAGTCGAATCCCACCCGGCGGGATACCAAGTGCCGCAACAAGGGCGCGCGCCACCTCGACGATGTCGCGACCCGTGTTGAGTGCTGAGCGCAGCGTCTGTGACCGCGTGCGTGTGGTGAAATCGGCTCCACGCATTTTCACCACCACCGTTGTTGCCCACAGGCCGGCACTGCGCAACCGCTCAGCGCATTCGTGGGACTGGGCAAGGATCGTGCGGTCGATCACGTGCCGATCGGTGACATTGGTGTCGAATGTCGTTTCTGTCCCCATTGACTTGTCAACCCGTTCGGTAGTCACGCGGCGACGATCAATCCCCCAGGCCAGCTGGTGGAGGTGGTGGGCTTGGGCCGTGCCGAGCAGCGCGTCGAGGCGCGTGAGCGGGGTGTGAGCGAGGTCGTTGACGGTGTCGATCCCCGCGCGTTCCAAGATCACTTCGGTGCGCTCCCCCACACCCCACAAAGCGCCGACCGGCAGGGATTGAACGAACTCAACACTGCGATCGGCGGGGATCAACAGCATCCCGTCGGGTTTGGCGTGGCTCGACGCGATCTTCGCCACCGACTTCGTCGCCGCCACACCAACCGAAGCGGTCAGCCCGACCTCGTGGCGAATCCGCGAGCGAATAATCTGACCAATCTGCGTCGGACTGCCCAGTCGCCGCGTGGATCCGGACACGTCGAGGAATGCCTCGTCGATGCTGACGACTTCGACGAGCGGAGTAATTGAGCGCAGTACCTCCATCACGCGGTGCGAAAACTGGCGGTAAGTCTCGTGAGGACTGTGGGTGAGGTGTGCCTGGGGTGCGAGGCGACGTGCCTGGGATACCGGCATCCCGGCGTGAACGCCACGGGCACGCAGGTCGTAGGAGGCGGATGAGACGACAGATCGCGGACCTGAGCCGCCAACGATGACGGGTTGTCCTGCGAGTTCGGGATGGAGGATTTGTTCGACAGCGACGAAGAACGAATCCATGTCGACGTGGAGGATCGGCGTGCGCGAGTCATCGCACCCCCAATCTCGGCGTGCCGCCGGTGACTTCGGTGATCTCGACATGGCGCCTCCTCAGTATTTCCTCCTTCGACTACAGTGTGCCCCATGGCGAAGCGTCAGCGCAGAACACGGCAGTGTCCCGATTCGGCTCGTGATGCGATGAGTGTCAACGAGTCGGTGGATTATCTCAACGCCGGCGGTGTACTCAGTGTCGGTGGCTCCCAGGTGGAGGTGCGCCGCGACCAGCAGCTGATGTGGGTCGTTGTCGACGGGATGGAATCGTCATGTCTCGATGTGCGCGACCCCGAGCACCTCGTATTCGAGTACATGCAGCAAATGGATGCGGCGGTCAACGCGGTTGTCCCGCGTCCGCAGCCGATTCGCGCGGTGCACCTCGGCGGTTGCGCATGCGCGTTGGCCTGCGCGTGGGATGCCGGGCGTCCAGGGTCAACGCAGGTAGCGGCGGAGATCAATGCGGAGTTGATTCCGATTCTGCGCGAGCTCGTCGGGTGGCCAAAAGCTCCGCGGCTGCGGGTGCGTGCCGAGGATGCTGCTGACACCGTGCGTTCGCTTCGCCCGGGTCGAGCAGACGTCATCGTGCGCGATATTTTCACCCGTGCTACGACACCTCGAGCGTTTCGCACGCGCGAGTTCTTCACCCGCTGCACGGATGCGGTGGCGGCAGGTGGGCTCGTCCTCGTCAATGCGGTTCACGGCGGTGGTGAGGATGCGCGGATTGATGTCGCCGGGATGCTCGCCGCGGGCTGCGAGGTGGCAGTGATTGCGGAGTCGGCAACACTCGCGGGTGGGCGGCGCGCCAATGTTGTCATTGTTGGGCTGGTGGGGACCTCCCTCGCGCACGGCTCAGCGACGGTAACCGAGTCGGCGCCCGTGTGGCTGGAGCTGGCACGCCAGTTGCGGCGCCTCCCGATTGCGGTGCGCCTGCTCACCGGTGACGATGTCACGCGTTGGGTGGGGTCGACCCGCGCATATGTCGAGGACGTGGTCGACGCTGACGCGGCGCGGACGACTCGCCCTGCTGAACGTGCGGATGGGACGCGGGCTCAGCACTCGCCGACGGCGTAACCTCAGCATCGGCGGCGTCGGTAGCTTCATCGGTGTCGGTATCATCCGCGGATTCGGCGGCAACGTCGTAGTCGGCGTCATCGATGCTGCCGGTGGGATCAGCAAAGTCGCTGCGGGCGAGGAAGCGTTCAATGGTCGAGGCGAGCGCATTGCGGTCAATTGGCTGATCGTTACGGGGTTCTTCGTGGGTCGCCACGGTCTCACCGAAGACGTGAGTGTGGGTGATTTCGGCAATCCCCAGCTGGGCTACTGCCTCGTCGAACTGTTCTTCGAGGGCGCGCACCATGGGCACGATCTCGTCATT
>JAEZVQ010000069.1 GCA_023420745.1 Actinomycetes bacterium | reverse complement strand
TGCCAATCTGGGAGTGCGGAAGCTCAGTGACGATCGCGATCGCACGCGGCAAGGCATAGTGCGAGATTGATTTCTCTGCCCAGTCACGAATGTCGCGCACAGACATGGTGGATATGCCCTCATCGAGGACGATGGCTGCAGTGATTTCTTCCGACTCATCCTCCCTCGGCAAACCGACGACGGCGACGTCGCGAACCCCCGGCATCGACCGGATTGCTTCCTCTACCTGCGACGGGTAGACATTGAACCCGCCGGAGAGGATAAGCTCCTTGCGTCGGTCGGCGAGGTAGATGAAACCATCGTCAGCGAACCCCACATCACCGGTGCGGATATAACCATCGGCGGTGAACAGCTCTTGCGTATCAACCTCATTGTTGAGGTAGCCAGAAAACACTTGCGGACCGCGCACGAGGATCTCACCGGGCTCCCCATCGGGCGCATCCTCGTCGGGATTGTCGAGGGAACCGATGCGGACTTCGGTCGAGGGGAAGGGCAGACCGAGGCTGCCGTGACGACGCTCATTCGTCAAGGGCGAGCCGCAGATGGTCGGTGCTGTTTCCGTCATCCCGTAGCCTTCGACGATCAAACCCCCGGTGAGGGATTCCCATTCCTCGGCAACGGACTGCGGCAGCGGCATCGCGCCGGAGATCGCGTAGCGGATCGAAGAAACGTCGATGTGGCGTTCGCGCGCTGCTCGGGCAATACGAGCAAACATCGGAGGAACCCCGACGAAGAACGTCACATTGCGTCGTTCATGCGCCTTCATACACAAGTCGACATCGAACTTCGGCAAGATCACCTGCGCAGCCGCGTACTTCACCGCGCAGACGAGAAAGAACGTCAAACCGAAGGAATGGAAATAGGGCAGTAGGGAAAAGAACGATTCCGCGCCCTCGTGGAGGCGATATACCCACGCGAGATTCTGCTCGGCATTCGCCCCAATGTTGAGGTGCGTCAACGGCACCGACTTCGGCACTCCGTTCGTCCCTCCGGTGTGAAGAATAACGGCGACATCCTCGACAGCCGCATGCTCCACAGTGGAATCAATCGCGTGAGCACCGGCAACGAGTCGATCGAAACTGCGTGCCCCACTGGGGCGAGCATGGCGCATCTGTTCGCGTGTGCGCCGCGCCGGTTTGATTGGCAGTGCGAGCAAGGTGCGCTGCGCCAACGGCATGTGCGCGGTGATGTCGACGGTGAAAAGAGTGTCGATGAGGTTGGCAATCTCGCCGGTAAACTTCGTCGCCGAGTTCTCCCACACCACTGCGACGCGCCCACCATGGCGGCGCACCTGCTCGGCAATCTCCGACGCCGGGGCGAGGGGGTTGTGTTCGGCAGCGATCGCCCCGAGGCGCATTAGCGCGTAGAAAACGATGACGTGTTGAGGACAGTTCGGCAGGCATACCGCCACCGTGTCACCACGTCGCACCCCGGCATCATAGAGAACCTGTGCGGCACGCAAAACGAGGTCATGGAGCTCGCCGTAGCTGATGATGTGAGAAAAGTAGTCGATCGCCGGATGGGTGCTGTAAAAGCGCGCTGATTCAGCGAGAACGAAGTACAGCGAGCGTGTTGGCAACGCGATTTCGTATGGAACACCTTTTTCGTAGTGCGCACGCGCCTGGTCGACGATGGGCATGCCGCTCCTTCGTTCATGATTTTCAACCACTGCGCGGGCAACCCACGGGTGAATCGCCTCATACGCATCCAACGTTTCCTTACGTTACCGTAAGTTAGCAGCTCGTTCGATCATCACCCGCGAGAGTCGTGTCAAGTGTGGCTGCCCCCTCAGGTGGGTAGAGGTGTCTCCACTGCGGGTAGACCCGCCCGCGTTCCCACTCGCGATGCAGATAATTCACGGTTGGTGTCGGGCGCTGCGACGGGTCAGTGAGTGATGCGAGGCGCAGGCGTCGTGCCGCCCACAGCTGAACCGCAGCGGTGATGCCGAGCATCAGCGTGGAAACCACGAGGCTCTCCCACGTCGCCGTGGTGCCGGAGGAAATAATCGATTGAGACTCACCTTCGAGTGCGTCGAGGACGAAAATCACCACGTTATTCGCCACGTGGATGCCGATCGCAGCCTCGAGCCCTCCGGTGCGCCAGGTGAGGAGGACAAGTACGACCGCCATCATGGCAAGCTCGGCGAGCACGATGGGGTCAAAGGAACCATGAGCGGTAGAAAACGCCACGGCCGACACCACGATCGAGACGGCGAGAGCAGGAATATTCCGCCCGATCCAGGTGCCGAACAGCTGCATCATGAAACCGCGGAAGGCGATCTCCTCCGCTGCGCATTGGAGCGGAATCATCACGAGGATCACTGCAATGACGAGTACCGTCTGCCCCGTCACGTGCGGGTGAATACCTGTCGTCAATACGCGCTCACCGGCCACCAGCACACCGTAGGGAACGAGTGCGATCGCCAGGCAGGTGGCAAGCCAGCGCCACCGGATCCGTCCCGCGACCGACATGACAAAACCGGGGCGCGTGCGAAACCCGACCAGTGACGCAACGATCACAGCGGGGATGAGGACTGCCAGTGATGAAGCGAGCCAAAAGATCGGTCCAGGTCGGTCTAATGGCAGCGCCGCGCCATTAGCCATCACGGCGCCGTCACCGGTGACCACCATGCCGATGGTGACAAGCATCATCAACACCACAGCGGTGACGCCACCGACCAGCATTCCGAGCAGAGGACGCCACCACCGTCGATCTGACCCCGCGGCAGCGAGGTGGTAGGGCGACGGCGTATCAGGACTGGCATGAGGAAGGAAAATCATTGTTGCTCACTGTTCGGGGTATTCGATGTCGCTCGCCGTGACGCGTAGAAACGCCCGAGCGTTTCACTCTTGAAATCAAGGTAGGTGCCGTTGTCAATCGACTCTCGAATTCGGTCGACCAGCGTGAGAGTGAAGTACTCGTTGTGGATTGTGCCCAGCGTTGACGCGAGGATCTCGTGGGAGCGAAATAGGTGGTGGAGGTAGGCACGCGAATAGTGGCGACAGGTGTAGCACTCACAGTCCTCCACCAGCGGCGCGAAATCGCGTTTGAAGCGCGCATTCGTCACGTTGACGCGACCATCAGGCGTGTAAAGGGCACCATTTCTCGCCACTCGCGAGGGGTTAACGCAGTCGAAGGTGTCAGCTCCAGCCTCGATGGCGCGGAAGAAATCGTCGGGCTCAGAAATGCCGAGGAGGTGGCGCGGTTTCGAGTCGGGTAGCTCACTCGTCATCCACGAAACAATCGTGCCGAGCTGCTCCTTTTCTAGGGCCCCGCCCAGACCAAACCCGTCAAAACCCTCGCCCTCGCACTCCATATCCCGCATTGTGCGTGCGGCTTCGCGGCGCAGATCCTCGTAGTTTGCGCCCTGGAGCACACCGAAAAGCTGCTGGTAGGGGCGTTGAGGATTGCGCGAGGTGAGTAGCCAATGGTGGTTGATACAGCGCTGCGCCCAGCGATGTGTGCGCGCCAGTGACTCGACTTGATAGTCGTAGGGGTGGAGCAGGGAGGTCAACTCGTCGAAGGCGAACATGATATCCGCACCGAGATGGTGCTGGATGTCGAGCGATATCTCGGGATTGAAACGATGGCGTGACCCGTCGAGGTGGGAACGAAACACGACGCCGTCATCATCCACTGCCGCGCGATTGCGACGCACCGCCTCGCGCCGCTCTTCCTCAGGAGTCGGAGCAGTGTTGGCGAACTGGTGCGACAGCACTTTCTTATAGTTCGATCCCAGGGACAGCACCTGAAACCCGCCCGAATCCGTGTATGTCGGTCCCGACCAGTTCATGAAACGCCCGAGTCCACCCGCCGCGTCAACCACATCGGCACCGGGTTGGAGGTAGAGGTGGTAGGCGTTGGCCAGTAGCGCTTGTGCGCCGTGCTCCGCCATGATTTCTGGCAGTACGCCTTTGACATTGGCCAGCGTGCCCACCGGGATGAACGCGGGGGTGCGAATCTCGCCGTGAGCGGTGGTGATACGGCCGGTTCGTCCGAGAGGGCGATCACCCGATGGTGTCGACCATTCGACCTCGTCGAGCCACGAGGTGATGGTGAAGCCACGTTCGCGCTCAATGCGCTCGCGGTGTTCGACGCTGACCTCGATCATTGAACCTCACTCTCACCTTCGGGCGTTCCGAGACGTTGGGTGACCCGCATTCCCTCGACGCGTTTGACCATCGCGATCGCCGGGTAGGACAGCGGGAGGAGAACGACCTCGACGCTGACCTTGTAGAAATATCCGACGAGAAGGTAGTTGAGGAACTCCGCGCCGGTGATGACGCCGTAGAAGGCGACGGTGCAGAAAATCAGGGTGTCGGCACACTCGCCGACGACGGTTGAACCAATGAGGCGCGCCCACAGGTGGCGCTGCCCCCAGCGGTTCTTGATCCACACGAGAACCCAGGAGTTAAGAAGTTGCCCGGCGAGGTAGCCGAGCACCGAGGCGGCGACGATGCGGGGAACGAATCCAAGGACGGCGACGAATGCCTCCTGGTTGTCGTATCCCGGACCGGGCGGTGCTGCGCCAACGATGAGGAAGATGATTGACGCGAGGATTGAAAAGACGAAACCGGCGAGGATAGCGCGGCGTGCTTTGGCGAAACCGTAGACCTCGGACAGGATGTCGCCGATGATGTAGGTGAGGGGGAAGAGAATGGCGCCGCCGTCAAAAATCAGCGTCGTGATACCGAGATTGAGGCTAATGAGTTTGGTGGCGGCGATATTGGACAGCAGCAAGAAAGCGACGAAAGACACAACGATGAGGTCGTAGATCCGCGGGGTGCGGACGAATCCGTCGCCGCGCGGGGCGTCCTCGGTGCGATGTCGGCGGCGAGGAGGTGCGGAGGTATTCACTTCGGTCGCGTGGGGAATGGTCGATGCTGTCATAGTGATCAACCTACCCTAAGGGCGGTGATGATCCGGCACGCGTCGACATTGCTGACGAGGGTGGGTGCGGGGCACTCGGATGTGCCTTGCTAAGGTGATCGGGTGATTAATGTCGAGAATCTCAGCGTGCGCATCGGTGCGAGGGTGCTATTGGAAGGCGCCTCCTTTCGTATCGACGCTGGGATGCGTATCGGAATGGTCGGTCGCAACGGGGCGGGGAAGACGACAACGATGCGGATGCTCGCGGGAGAAAGCGACAGCGGGCAAGCGGAGTTTGACGGGACGGTGACGAGGCGTGGCACGGTGGCGTATCTGCCGCAAGATACTCACGTGGGCGATCCCCAGCAGTCGGCACGCGACAGGATTTTGTCGGTGCGTGGCATCGACGAGGTAGTAGCGAAGATCCGTCGCGCCGAGGAACAGATGGGTAAGGCAACCGGGGCGAAACAGATCAAGGCGATGGAACGCTACGTGCGTCTCGACCAGGAGTTCACTAACCGCGGTGGTTGGGCGGCTCATGCGCAAGCAGCGCAGATCGCTGCGGCGCTCGGCGTGGATGAACGGCTGATGGGGCAAGCACTCGGGACACTTTCGGGTGGGCAGCGACGCCGCGTTGAACTGGCGCGAGTGCTGTTTTCGGGGGCGGATACGCTTCTCCTTGACGAGCCGACGAACCACCTCGATCATGACTCTCTAGTGTGGCTTCGCGAGTTTCTCGCCTCCTATCACGGTGGGTTGTTGATCATCACCCACGATGTCGATTTGCTCAAACATACGGCGAACAATATCTTCCACCTCGATGCGGATCGTGGTGTGCTTGACGTCTATCACCTGACGTGGGATCGGTATTTGGTGCAGCGTGAGGATGATGAGCGGCGTCGTCGGCGCGAGCGGGCTAATGCCATGCGGAAGGCGAGTGCGTTGCGCGCGCAGGGTGAGAAGATGCGTGCGAAGGCGACGAAAGCGGTGGCGGCACAGCAGATGCTGCGCCGTGCGGAGGAGCTTGAGCGCAGCGTTGAGCCTGAGCGTCGCGTGGAAAAAGTTGCTCGGCTGCGTTTCCCCGAGCCGGCGCCGTGTGGGCGGGTGCCGTTGGCAGGGGAGTCGCTATCGAAGTCTTACGGCTCGCTTGAGGTGTTCACCGGTGTGGATCTCGCCATCGATCGTGGAGCGCGTGTCGTGGTTCTTGGGCTCAACGGTGCGGGGAAGACCACGTTGATGCGGATT
>JAEZVQ010000011.1 GCA_023420745.1 Actinomycetes bacterium | reverse complement strand
CCGTTACATCAGGTCGCGAACCTGACGCAGCGCCTTCTTCCTCGTCGCCCGGTCGAGGCGATCGAGGTAGAGCATCCCCTCAAGGTGGTCAGTCTCGTGCTGGAGGCAGCGCGCCATCAGCTCTTCGCCTTCGACGACCACCGGTTTGCCGTCGATGTCCACACCTTCAACACGCGCATACCACGCTCGTTCGGTGGGGAACCACAGTCCGGGAACCGACAAGCATCCCTCGTCCCCATCTTGGTACTCGTCCGTCGATACTTCGACCAAACGCGGGTTGAGGACGTACCCGATTTCGCCGTCAATATTCCACGAAAACGCGCGCAGCCCGACACCGATTTGATTTGCGGCGAGACCCGCGCGGCCCTCCTGGTCGACATTTTCGAGGAGATCCTCGACGAGGTTTTTCACTTTGTCATCAAAATCGGTAATCCACTCGCACGGGGTGCGAAGAACCGGATCACCGATCACTCGAATATCGCGCTGTGTCACTGTGCATTCTCCTTCGCGGCGGCGAGCATGGTCACGATCGTCGCTGCCGCCTCGTTGACCGCGACTTCTTCGGAAGTCCCGGCGCGACGGTCACGAATCTCGACAACACCGCGTTCCAGCCCACGCCCAACGACGAGGACGAACGGCATGCCCAGCAGTTCCGCGTCGGCAAACTTGACCCCTGCGGACATCTTCGGGCGATCGTCAATGAGGACATCAAAACCGGCCGCGGACACTGCCTCGCCGATTTCCTGCGCGGTGTCAAACACCTCCGCACCTTTACCGGTGGCAACAATCTGGAGGTGGAACGGTGCGACGACCATCGGCCATACCAGACCGCGTTCGTCGTGGTAGTGCTCAGCGAGTGCGGCGAGTACTCGGCTCACCCCAATCCCATAGGAGCCCATGGTGACGACCTGGGATTTGCCGTTCTGGTCGAGAACCGTCAGCCCCAGCGCCTTCGCATATTTTCGACCGAGCTGGAAGCTGTGGCCGATTTCGATACCGCGTTCGAGCGACAGTGGACCCGATCCGTCCGGGGCAAGGTCACCGTCGCGGATCTCCGCTGCTTCGATGGTGCCGTCGGCGGTGAAGTCGCGCCCCATGACGAGATGGTAGGCGTGGTAATCCGGCTTGTTCCCGCCGGCAATCCATTCGGTTCCGTCGACGACACGCGGGTCAACGAGCAGGCGTACTGATCCGGAGATTGATCCGTCCTCGTCAACGACACGCAGCGGCGAGTTTGGACCACACACCTGAGGGCCGAGGTAGCCGGCAACGAGTTCGGGATGCTGAGCGAGATCCTCAGGCGTCGCCATTTCGACTTCAGCAGGCGCGACCGACGCCTCCAGACGCTTGATGTCGATATCGCGGTCACCCGGGATCGCGACGTTAACGATTTCACGCGTTCCATCCGGGTGCGTCAGCGCGACGACGAAACTCTTGAGCATATCGGCGGCGCACCACGGACGATCCTCGCGCGGGAAATGCTCGTTGGAATAGGAGACGAGGTCGGCAATCGTTGCCGCACCGGGCGTGTGACGCAACTGCGTGGCGGGTACGTTGCTGGCATCCACGGGGTCGGGGACGACGGTCGACACGGCTTCCGCATTCGCGCAGTATCCTCCGGCTGAGGATACGAACGTGTCTTCACCGATGGCACAGGGAAAAAGGAACTCTTCCGATCGAGAACCGCCCATCGCTCCCGACATGGCCTGACAGATCGCGAAGGGTAAGCCGAGGCGCTGGAACACCCGCTGGTAGGCACCCCGCTGCAGTTCGTAGGAGCGCTCGAGGCCATCCTCATCAATGTCGAAGGAGTACGCATCTTTCATCACGAACTCGCGGGCACGAATCACACCGGCACGCGGACGCGCTTCGTCGCGGTACTTCGTTTGAATCTGATACAGGGTCGTGGGCAAGTCCTTGTAGGACGAGTACAGATCCTTGACGAGCAGGGTAAACATTTCCTCATGCGTCGGAGCAAGGAGGTAGTCTGCACCCTTGCGGTCGTGGAGGGTGAATAGTGTCGCACCGTACTCGTTCCAGCGATTCGTCGCCTCGTAGGGTTCGCGCGGCAACAGTGCCGGAAAATGTACTTCCTGCGCCCCGATCGCATCCATTTCTTCGCGGATCACTGTCTCCACGCGGCGCAGCACTCTCAGCCCGAGCGGCAGCCAGGTGTAGATACCGGGTGCATTGCGGCGAATGTAGCCGGCGCGCACGAGGAGCTTGTGGCTCGCCACCTCGGCGTCGGCGGGGTCGTCACGTAGAGTGCGAACGAAATAGGTCGTCAAGTGGTGCAGCATAGATCCAGCCTAGTGTGTCGTGGGATGGTGGAGAAACGAGGTGAGACGCGGCGGGTGCTCAGGCGATGACATCGACGGTTCCCGAGCCTTCTTCAAGACCGAGTTCCTCAGCGATGGTGGTCGCGTGGCGGATGAGTGTCTCGACGATTTGATCTTCGGGGACGGTCTCCACCACCTTGCCTTTGATAAAAATTTGTCCTTTGCCGTTGCCGGAGGCCACACCGAGATCGGCTTCACGCGCTTCGCCCGGCCCATTGACGACGCACCCCATGACGGCAACGCGCAACGGGACGGTGACGTCTTTGAGCCCTTCTGTCACCTCGTTAGCGAGGGTGTACACGTCAACCTGGGCGCGACCGCACGACGGGCAGGACACGATTTCGAGGGTGCGTTCGCGCAGACCGAGTGACTGGAGGATTTCAATCCCGACCTTCACCTCTTCGACGGGCGGTGCCGAGAGCGAAACGCGAATGGTGTCACCGATTCCTTGGCGTAGCAGTGCGCCAAAAGCTGTAGCTGATTTGATCGTCCCCTGGAACTGCGGCCCCGCTTCGGTAACACCGAGGTGGAGCGGCCAGTCGCCGGATTCGGACAGAATCTCGTAGGCGCGGATCATCGTCACCGGATCGTGGTGTTTGACCGAGATCTTGAAGTCGTGGAAATCGTGTTCCTCGAAGAGCGACGCCTCCCACATCGCCGATTCGGCGAGCGCCTCCGGGGTGGCTTTACCGTATTTCTTCAGCAAACGCGGGTCGAGGGAACCGGCATTGACACCGATGCGTAGCGAGACACCGTGGTCGGAAGCCGCTTTGGTGATGTCCTTGACCTGGTCGTCGAATTTGCGGATATTTCCAGGGTTGACGCGCACGCCCGCGCACCCGCCTTCGATGGCGGCAAAGACGTAGCGCGGCTGGAAGTGGATGTCCGCAATGACCGGGATTGTTGACTTCTTCGCGATAATCGGCAGCGCTTCAGCATCGTCAGCCGAGGGGCACGCGACGCGAACAATGTCGCAACCGGCCGCGGTGAGTTCCGCAATCTGTTGCAGCGTGGCACCAATATCCGTGGTCTTCGTCGTGGTCATTGACTGAACGGAAACGGGTGCACCACCGCCGACTGCCACGTCCCCTACGTGGATGCGCCGAGTGGTGCGGCGTGGGAACGAGGTGGGCATGGTCGGCATACCAAGATTCGTTTGACTCACCATGCCATTATGGCGCACATCGAGTCGAGTCGCGCCGTAGCCCCCGCACACGCCATCGAAGAAGACTGCGCGAGTGGCGTTGACGACGGGTCTACCACCGGATCGGGTTAATGACGTCAGCCGCCATCAACACCACAGTCATCACGATCAATGCGAGTGCCACCGTGTAGGTCAACGGGACGAGCCGAGCCGTGTCGGAGTAGATCACCGTGTCGCGACCGCGCAGTTTTCCCCACGCGCGTCGGATGCCTTCCCAGAGTGCGCCGGCAATGTGCCCGCCGTCGAGTGGCGGCAGGGGGATGAGATTGAATACGAATAGTGCAATGTTGAGCGACCCCCACAGGCTGAGCAGCATCGCCACCCGGTCAAGGATCGACACGGGAGCGGAAGTTGCCGTGGTTTCGGCGGCGAGGCGCCCAACACCGATGACGGACAGCACCGACGAGGTGCCGCGCGGCGTGTGGTCGATCATCCCGCGCGCCACGTGCCACACCTGTTGCGGGAGTGTCACGATCAGACTCGCTGTCCCGGTTACCATCTGACTCACGCTCGAGACGACGTCTCCAACTCCACCGCGAATACGCTCGACCTTCGATTCGATCCCGACCCTCGGTGCTCCACTGACACTCACCGCACGCACGGCGAGTGTGACGCGCTGCCCGTCGCGCTCAACTGTGACCGGCACGGTACGCTCCCCGGATTCCGCGATAGCTGCGGTGACGTCCGACCACGACGACGTCTCATGTCCGTCCCACGAGGTGACGACATCGCCGGCTTGAATTCCCGCTTCGGCAGCCGGTGATCGCGGAGCTTCGCTCGTGCACGTCGTCACTGTCGGGTCGAGACACGGGGGGACGGAGGCGATTGTCGTGGTCGGCTGTGACAGCCCGATCCCCATAATGACGATGGCGAAAATCGCAATCGCGAGCACGAGGTTGGTGACCGGACCGCCGAGCATGACGACGAGCTTTTGCCACGTGGCCAGCCGGTAAAACGCACGTTCCTCCCCCACGGTGTCGAGTTCTTCTCGCGACTGTTGGCGCGCTTCTTCCGCGAGTGTGGGCTCACCCTTGCGATTCATCGTCTTCGTTCCCGCGGGCGCGGGGGCGAACATCCCGGCAAGAGACACGAATCCGCCGAGGAGGAACCACTTGATGCCGTACTCGGTTTCTCCAACCTTTTTCGACACCATTGTTGGACCAAACCCCACCATGTACTGCGGCACGTAGACGCCGAATCGCTTGGCGGGAATCATATGCCCCAACTCATGCAGCGCGACGGAAATCATCAGCGCCACAATGGTGAGGACGATTCCGATGACGTATCCCATCGTGTGTCCTTCCTCGTCATGATCTAGCGAGCGAGCGTTGCCACATGTTCAGCGGCACGAGCACTCGCCCACTCTTCAACGGCGACCACGTCTTCCAGTGTCGGCTCGGCAATGCCGTCGTGCTCGGCGAGGACTGCCGCCACCGTGTCGACGATCCCGAGATAGGCGAGTTGCCCGCGAATGAATCGCTCGACGCACACCTCGTTCGCCGCGTTCATCACCGCCGGGTGGGTGGGCGAAGCATCGACAGCCTCGCGCGCGAGGGTGATCGCCGGGAACGTATTGTGATCGACCGGCTCAAAAGTCCAGGAACACGCAGAATCCCACTGACACGGTTTTTCGATCTCGCTCCACCGGTCAGGCATCGATAGCGACAGAGCGATCGGGAGGTGCATATCCGGCGGTGACGCTTGCGCGATGGTGGCGCCGTCACAAAATTCAACCATCGAGTGGATGATCGACTGGGGGTGGATCACGGGGATAATGTCGCGCGCCGGGATCTCGAAGAGCACGCTCGCTTCGATCAGTTCCAGCCCCTTATTCATCAGCGTGGACGAGTTGATGGTCACCACCGGCCCCATCGTCCACGTCGGGTGGGCGAGTGCTTGCGCGGCAGTGACATCGGCGAGGTCAGCGCGGGTTTTCCCCCGGAATGGACCGCCGGAAGCGGTAAGGATGAGACGTGAGACCTCGCTGTGCCCGGTAACGTGCGGTACAGTCAAGCCGCGTT
>JAEZVQ010000107.1 GCA_023420745.1 Actinomycetes bacterium | reverse complement strand
GTCAAGTAACTGCGGGTGCACAGACTTGAAATAGCGCGTACACATGGGGCACGAGAAATCCTCGTAGGCCACCATCACGACCGGCGCATCAACTTTGCCTATCGCACGCGGATCATTGGCTTGACGCCGAGGTGCCGATTTCAATAGTTCGAGCGCTTGCGTGTCAGTAACCGTAGGACTGAACTCGGTGGAGGCAGTCTGGGGCTGTTCCGCGGTGGTCGTCGCCGAATCGGACGATCCTGCTCCCTCGGATGCTTCGGGCAACGTCGAGGTGACCGAGGCGCGCCCCATGAAGAAAGCGATCACCACCACAATGATTACGGCGACAACAATGAGGGCGTTACGCGCTATCCGCGTCGTGGAACTCATGATGCCAGCATCACACAGGAGGAACGATAATGACGAATTTTCTCCATGCACCAAACCTCGCCCTCATCACTTTGCCTTTGACGAAGCACACAACAGTACCGTTTAGATGAGGTCTAAACGTTGCAATACTCGAAGCGCAATCCATCCCAACGGAGCCCGACCGTAGAAGGTCACCAACCGGTAGAGCACGGCAGCTGACAAGGCGATGCCTGACGGAATTCCCGCAACCGTCAGCCCCCCGGTGAGTGCAGCTTCCACCGGGCCGATACCGCCGGGCGAAGGAATGACCGAACCGAGAGAATTTGAAGCAAGGTAGGTCACCGTCAGCGTGGTGATGTCGAGACTGTAGCCACACGCAGCGAGTGAGGCACCAAACGCTGCGACGAACGACACCACCATCAACGCATTGCCGGCGAGCCCAAGAAATAGCCTTCGAGGGTGACCAACAACCCACACCGCTCGCTGCCAGATTTGCCCGCCAATGGTGCGGATCTTCTCGACAAGTTGACGACGTACCCACGGAATCGCACACGAGGCAGCGACGAAGATGAGGATGATCGCAACGATGATGAAAATTCGCACTGACGGCATTTCAATCCCGTAGGAACGCCCCGTAATGACGACGAGGAGAACGAGCAAAACCACCGTGGTAATAAACTGCGCGAACTGCACGAACGCGACGACCGCGAGCGCAAGCGGCGTGTCGATTCGTCGCTGGTGCAAATAGCGTAAGTTCAACGCGACCGGCCCGAGACCGGCGGGGGCGACCAGTGTCACAACAGAAGCCGACACCTGAACGAGGATTGCTTCCCAAAGACTGAGGCGTCCGGGCGTGAATGCAACCAGCGGGAGTGCAGCTCCGACATAGGTGAGCAAACCGAATCCGAACGCAGCGAGAATCCACCACGGGTTCGCCGAGCGAAGCGCTTGCATCACGGTATCCAGGTTGAGCGACCCTAGAACAATGATGATGGCGGCCACACCAATCACTGCCATGGCAACAGATTTGACAGAAAAACGCTCAAGCTGAACGCTCGGCATCATCTGTTCAGGTACCGGACCGGCCGCGGCGTTTCTCAACTGCGACAGGAAGCGGGGGTGTTCGCGCATCTGCGAGCGTACCGACGCGGGCAAGATCGCGGGCTGGATCACAGGAACTGCAAGATTGACCTCGTGGTCGCCGAATACCTCACGCACCACCGCGACGGCTCTGTCATGGCCGACACGTAATGCTAAAACTGTCAGCAGCTGTGCGATATCGATGCGTCGATTGAGCGCGGACGTCGCGACTTGTCCGTGATCCCAGTTAAGAATCCACACCCGCCGGTGAGTGTCGACAGCGATGGCATCGCTGGTGATTTCACGGTGTGAGATCCCTCGCCGGTGCGCACGATGTAACTGACGGCAAATGTCAACGAGGACATCGTCGGTGAGGTCGTCATCGCACGCATCGTTGAGAAGGTGGGCGTCAGTGACGGGCTGTTGTGCGGCAACGACAGATGATCCCGCGGAAGTCAGTGCTACGACATCAGGGGTGTTGACTCCCGCCCTCTTCGCCACCAGCGCGACGACGATTCCGCGCTGAGTGATGGCGTCGAGAGATGGAGCAACCCACCGGGTAAGACCGCGAACTCGAAGATTTGTCCACAGGTCTCGCAGCATTGAGGTGACGTGAGTGTCTGGGTCGAAAACCGCGAGGTCGAGGCGTTGCCCATCGTCTGTCCAACACGCGTAGTGTCGGTCAATTTCGGTGCGAGATAACGGAAGAGTGTCGATAACGTACTCGCATACTCGACCGTCGGTCGAAGAGCGATCCGTGTCCGCCGGAGGTTCCGCGCCATCGTCGGCACCAATTCGTGTCGGTGGGTGTGACGCACTCGGGTTTTCCACAAGCTGGAAATAGGTGGTGCTAAAGGGGATCGGCGCCTCGGTATCTTCCGAGATGACAGTCATGGAGAGTGGCTGCGCGGTGGGTGGTTGATCAATGCGAATAATCCGAGAGGGTGTGATGCCGGCTCGCAACAGTCCATCAACAATGTCAATACCCCGGCCGCGGTGGTCGGTAAATCCGAGGATGTAGCGCGCGAGGTATCCGATGAGCCTGGCGAGCAGTAGTGACAGAACCATACCGAGAACGGTGATTGACCCGCGCAGGATGTACAGTGCGGCGAGTGTGACCAATGCTGCCCATGAATAGCGGATAGTGCGATGCTGTGTTGCTTCGCCTGCGCCGGTGAGGAATGCTCCCAACACGATCACGATGGAGTCGATGACGATATAGCGATGGTGCGGGGAAGTGATTGCCATCCCCGCCGTGAGTGCTGCTGGAAGGTGTGGCAATATCGCGAGCAGCGCAAGCGATAGCGCAGTCGCAACCACGCCGGTAGCTACCGCGTTGAGTACCGGTCGGAGTTGTCGGTGCACGAGGAGCTCGGTGACAACCGCAACAGGAATGGCGATGATGACGGCTGATTCGAGTACGGTGATCGGCAAGATCACGATCGCGCGGATGAGAGTACCGAGTGCAGTGCACACGTCCTGAGCTACAGCGAGTGAGGTCGATGGCGCGTACATGCTCATTGCCGCGACGACAAGGATGCCGATGACACACGTGAGTGCGTGGACGAGGTCGGAGCGGCGGCGTCCCCTTCCCATCGGCTCGTCGATGACTTCAACGGGGTGTGATAGGCGCGGTGCTGGACGGAAGTCAGGCTGGGGCGCGCTCATGCGTTCAGTTTACGCTCAGGTGCGCACCCACACGCCTCGGCGCATGATTCACTAGTCTGGGTGCTAGACCGTGGTATATCTCGCTGCGGCGTGCCCGCCTATTCGACTGTAAGGATGCTTGTGTTTTCATTCCTCGACACCTTCGTGTCACATTCGTTATCCGCACTGATTTCGCTGATCGCTGGATCCTCCGATGAGGCTTTCGGCGCGATTGCCAAACTCACGGTCGCGAATGTGCATGGGCTGCCGGCGTGGATACCCGAGTGGCTGACCACGGTGATCGGCTGGTTTAGGGATCCTGAGGATCTTCTGATCTCGATGGGACCGTGGGTGCTTGCGGGTGTTGCGCTCATCGTCTTCATCGAATCCGGGGTTCTTTTCCCCGTTCTCCCGGGGGACTCTCTCGTATTCTCCGCTGGCCTGTTGCACCGCCAGCTTCACCTCAATCTTGCTATCCTCGTCTTCACCATCACGGTATGCGCGATCGCGGGTTCCCAAGTCGGCTACTGGCTCGGTTCGCGCTATGGTCGCCGCCTGTTTTCCGACGATGCGCGGATTCTCAAAACGCAATACCTCCATCAAGCCGAGGATTTTTTTGCTCGCTACGGTGGTCGCTCTCTACTCCTCGGGCGTTTCGTCCCCTTCGTCCGCACATTCGTCCCGATTGCTGCGGGTGTTGCGGGCTACCGCTGGACACGTTTCACGCTGTGGAACATCATCGGGGCGACACTGTGGGGTGCAGGGCTCACCCTCGTCGGTTCAGCGCTCGGTGACGTGGCGTTCATTCACGACAACCTCTCGATGATTATCCTTGTGATCATCGCAGTGTCGGTGCTGCCGATGGTTGTTGAGTTTATCCTCCATCGCGT
>JAEZVQ010000087.1 GCA_023420745.1 Actinomycetes bacterium | reverse complement strand
GGGTGATGTCGGTCCATTTATTACCGACTTGATGGTCGCTCCCGAATATCGTTCACGAGGGATTGCTACCGCCCTCATCGTTGAAGCAGCTCGACGAGCCGGCGAACAGGGGTACGACGAAATTGGGTTGCGCGTCGATCTTCACCAGGCTGCCGCTGCTGCCCGACTCTACGAATACCTCGGCTTCGAACAGGTCTGAACCGATCGCTCAGACCCGTCATGACGATCACACTCATCTCTAGCGTTGACAACGAGGGCACCAAAAGAGTCGACGGGTCGCCATCACTGTTTCGCGTACTGGAGTCTGACAGTGCAGACACGGTCGTCCCGTGCGGTGATACACGTAGAATCGCGAGGCCTCTGGATCACCGGGTAGCGGTGGCTGCGGCGCATCCTCAGTGTTGACTGTGACAATCATCCCGTCGTCAAGACCGCGTTGCATCACCTCACCGAGGTCACCCCACAGCGCTTCAAGCCGGTGGGTCGACACTCGCCGACCGGGGCGAAACGGTGAAATTCCCGTACGAAACAGTGACTCGGCGCGATAGATATTCCCCGGCCCAGCGATCACCTGCTGATCCATTACCAGTTCCGCAATCGATCGTTCGCGTCTTCGCACTGCTTCGACAAATCGACGTTGATCTCCCGGTTGAGCATCCAGAGGGTCGGGGCCAAGGGCGAGGCGCCGAGCATCAACCTCGCCTGTCGTGACGACCTCGCAGCGGTTGGGTCCGACAAGATCAGCGCACACACCGTGCTCTCCCAATGAGCGCAGGATACGCATCCGCACCTGCCCCACCGGCGGCGCAGGAGAGTTGGCAAATTCGCTCCACCGCCACTTCCCGTACAGCCCGAGGTGAACATGAACCCACAACCAGTGTTCGCGTGGCACGTCGACATTCGGGCAAAATCCGAGGAACAGGTGTTTGCCATGGGCGAGCGCGTCAGCGAACTCCCAGCCGTCAATCTGCGTTGCACCGAGGGCAAAACGTCCTTGCGGTGAAGTCACGCTCACGGTTCGCACGCCACTGCGATTACCGCCAAACCGTGAACGGCATTCGCGGGCGAGTCGGTGGAGGACGTGCCCCTCAGGCATGAGCAGCCGGATGGTGGGTGATTGTCTGTTCCATCACGCGCGAGCTTCCCGGTGCGACAGCGAGGAAGGGCTGGCATTCAGGGCGGTTGAAGGCGTCGGTCATGAACTGGCAAAACTCCACCGCCACCGACTCACCTTGACGCGATTCCAAGGCTTCCCCGGTGAATACATGCCAGATGCCGACTCCGCGAGCGGGCGCTTGCGACACAGCCGCTGTGATGGTGGTGCGTGCCCCACTGGGATGGTTGACACTAGCCGTCACTGTCGGGCGCTCACCGGGGCACACGGTGAGGTCGGTGTATGCCGTGTCGAGTGCTTCAGTAAGGTCGATGGTCGCGGTTGAGGTGTCGAGATCATAGCTATCGATCGCGGTGAATGCCGCGTCTGCGGGGAGCGGAATGAGTGCCTCATCCGTCACTACCCGGGTGCGTGCCTTGATCGTCAAAGTGGCGCCATTCCGACCACCGTCATAGCGCACGTAGGGGTGCCACCCCAGTCCGATCGGTGTGGGCTGGTCACCGAGATTGGTGCACTCGAGCCTCATCCGCAACGCCTCACCATCGACACCGGATCCCACGTGGTATTCGACACTGACACGCACGGGCTGAGGATAGTTGTCATCGTCAACGACGGTGGACAGGCGAATCGAATCCCCCGACACGGCAATGTCATCGACGTTAAACTCGGCGTTTTCGACGAGCCCGTGGAGTGCTTCACGTACACCGTTGTTGTCGGGTCCGAGATCGAAATCGCGACCGTTCCAGCTGTAGCGTGCCTGGTGAATACGGTTTGACCACGGTGCTAGTAGCGAGTGTCGAGATCCATCACCGTGATGAAGCTCAGCCGCGTCCCGATACCCGTCAAGGACGTCGTACTCGCCGTCCTCACCATCAATCACCCAACGCATGACCACACCGCCGTGCGAAGCGACTACCACACGCGAATGTTCGCTACGAATCTCATGGATCTGGTTTTCTTCGCTCACAATTCCTCCCGTGGTTGCTTGCGCTCATCGCCACTGGACACAATGAGAATACGAATGATGCCCGTCGCTATTTCGGCACGACAATGCTGACAAGTTTCGGCGCTCGCACGATCACCTTGAGAGGCTCGCGCCCGCCGAGTGCACGCTTCGCCGCATCGGTGTCGAGGGCGAGTGCAGTGAGATCCTCGTCGGAGATCCCCGCCGGAACTTCAAGCCTGGCGCGCACCTTCCCCTGAATCTGAACGACACAGGTCACGGTGTCGTCAACCAGCAGCGACTCATCCTCCACCACGGGGAAAGCCACGCGGCTGATTCCACCCTCGTGTCCGAGTTTGCACCACAGTTCCTCAGCAATATGCGGTGCCACGGGGGCGAGCATCAGAATCAGTGGTTCGACTGCGCTGCGCGGTACGCGTGGCAGTGAGACAAGGTGGTTATTCAACACGATCATCTTCGCAATGGCGGTATTGACCCGCAGATTCGTGTATTCCTCGGTGACATCTTTGATGGTGCGCGCGACGAGGCGCGC
>JAEZVQ010000057.1 GCA_023420745.1 Actinomycetes bacterium | reverse complement strand
CACCAGGACTTCCCGAATATGTGGGATGCGTGGGATCTCGACCCCTTCTACCGCGGGTCAAAGACCGTGCTCACCGACACCACCTTCCACGGGGTGGACGAGGACGGCAGCGCGCGTGTCGACGTCGATTTCAACGCCTCGCACGCCACGCTCACCTGGTCGCTCAAACCCGGCGCACGCGCCCTCGACCTCCACGTGGCACTCGACTGGCACGAGAACGAGAAGATCCTCAAACTCGCCTTCCCCGTCGACATCCACACCGACCACGCGCAGTACGAGACGCAGATGGGCTACCTCACCCGCCCCACCCACGAAAACACCTCGTGGGAGGCGTACAAGTTCGAGGTATCGTGCCACCGCTGGTTGCGGTTGGCGAACCCGTCGGCGTCGCTCGCGGTCGCCAATGATGCGACCTACGGCTGGGATATCACCCGCCACGCCCACGATGGCGGCGGCACGTGGTCGCTGGTTCGTGCCTCCCTGGCGCGTGCCGCGCAGTTCCCCGACCCCGAGCAGGATCGCGGTCACCACGAGTGGAACTTCCAGCTACTCCCCGGCGCGTCGGTGGTCGACGCGGTAGCGGCCGGGCAGGCGATTAACCTCCCGCCGCGCGCCCTCGACACGGCACCGACCCTCACTCTGCGCGACGGCTCCGCCATTGACGGCTCTCCCATCAGCATCGACGGTGCCGTGGTGGAATCGGTGAGCCTCGCTCCCGACCGTTCCGGTGACATGGTGGTGCGTCTCTACGAGGCAACCGGCGGCGAATCGACCGCGCGCATCCGCATCGCTGGAGCGAGTGAGGTGCGCGGCGTCGACCTGCGCTACCGCGACAGTGACCACGCCGTCGCTCTCACCCGCGAGGGCGATGAGTGGACTACTCGCCTCCGCCCCTTCCAGATCGCGACGCTGCGCGTGAGCTTCGGCACCGCCGGCGAGGTCGAGATGGGGAGCGTGGACAAGTGAGCTTCGCCAACGGGTCGAGCATGCGTTTCGGCGTGAACTACACGCCGCGACAGGGGTGGTTCCACTCCTGGCTGGACTTTGACCCGGCACGCGTGCGCGACGACTTCCAGGCGATTCGCAGCCTCGGAGCCGACCACGTGCGGATCTTCCCACTGTGGCCACTCCTCCAACCCAACCGCAGCCTCATTCGCGCTCGCGGCATCGAGGACGTCGCCACCACCGTTGCCATTGCCGGCGAATGTGAGCTCGACGCCAGTGTCGACGTCCTCCAAGGGCACCTGTCATCTTTCGACTTCCTCCCGTCATGGGTGAGCACATGGCATCGGCGCAACATTTTCACCGATGCCGACGTCGTCGGTGCCGAAGCCGAGCTCGTGCGCGCGCTTGCCACCGCACTACGCGACCTGCCCAATGCCACCGGATTGACGCTCGGCAACGAGTTCATCCAGTTCGCGGCGCCGCGCCACCCCGACCGCGACGTCATTGACAGTGACGAGGCTGGCGCGTGGCTCGACACGCTGCTCGCCGCCGCCGGCGACACCTGGCCGCGTGGCACGCACGTTCTCAGCCACGACGACGACATCTGGTTCGACGACGCCCACCCCTTCACCCCCGAGCATGCCGTCACCCGCGGGGCGATGACCACCGTCCACTCGTGGGTGTTTGGCAAGGTCGGTCCGCACTACGGGCGCAATGCGGAAGAGCTTGCCTGGTTCGCCCGCTACTTGTGCGAAGTCGCCGACGCGTGGGGCGACGGTGAACGCCCGGTGTGGCTGCAAGAAATCGGCGCCCCCGACAACTTCGTGGACGCTGAGCGTGCCGCACAGTTCCTCACCGATACGGTGTCGATCCTCATGGGGGAACGCGGTGGTGGAGTCAGCCCGAACCTCACCGCCATCACCTGGTGGTGTTCGCACGACGTGTCGCGGGAGCTCGCGGACTTCCCCGCTCTCGAGCACACGCTCGGGCTCATTGATTCTGACGGTCGCGTCAAACCGATCGGCGAGGCGTTCGCCGACGCGGTCAAGCGATGGGGAGGGGAGGCGATCGTTCCGACCTCGTCCAACCGACCGACCCAAACAGTGAGCGAGGAGATGAGCGCATCTCGGCGCAGCATCCTCGCCGCCGATACTGAGTTCTTTGACCGCTGGTATCAGCGATCCCGTGCCGGAGAGGTCGCGGCGATCGCCATGTGTCATCCCGTCAACCGAGAGGAGGAAGCGGCAGCGAGGCACGTCCTCGCACACACGACTTGAGGGATTCGCGCGGCGGGCGACGACGCTGACCTCGCCACCGCGAACACTCACCACGACAGACCGTGAGGTCTGACCGAGTACCAGGACCGCCAGGTCCCAAGTTTCAAAGGAGAACACACGATGAAGAAGACCAAGATCTTCTCCGCGGTGGCGATTGCCGCTGTGATGGCGCTCGCCGCTGGCTGCACCGGTGGGACGGGCGCAAGCTCGTCGTCGAGCAACGCGGCCGACGGGGAAATCACCGGCGAAATCACGTTCCAGACGTGGTCGCTGAAGAACGACAAATTCACCCCCTACTTCGAAAAGCTCGTCAAGGACTTCCAGGACGCGCACCCCGGTGTCACCGTCAAGTGGATTGACCAGCCCGGTGACGGCTACGAGCAGAAGGTGCTCCAGCAGGCGAACGCCGGCGAACTGCCCGACGTCGTCAACCTCCCCGACACCTTCGCCTACCAGCTCGCGCAGGTTGACAAGCTCGTCAACCTCAAAGAAGCGGATCCGAACCTCGAATCGACCTACGTCAAGGGTGGTCTTGACGGCTACACCTTCGACGGGCTCGACGGCACTTGGGCTTACCCGTGGTACCTCGGCACCGACCTTGACTGGTGGAATGCCGACCAGCTGAAAGAAGCGGGCTTCGACAAGACCCCGACCTCCTTCGACGAATTCGTCACCATGGCGAAAGAAGCCGCTGAAAAGACCAACGGTAAGGTCAAGCTGCTGTCCTCGCTGCCCGGCTCCGAAGCGCTGTCCGCCAACGGTATCGAGATGATCAAGGATGGCAAGTTCGCATTCAACGGTCCGGACGCGGTGAAGATCGTCCAGGCTTACGCCGACCTCTACCAGGCGGGCGCGATGCCTGCTGAGGCGCTCAACGGCGACTACGCGGGTAACGCCTCGATGTTCACTCAGGGCAAGGTCGGCTACACCACCGCCACCCCGTCGTTCGTCACCCAGCTGACCAATGACGCGCCGAGCTTGCTGCCCTCCGTCGACGTCTCCGCTCGCTTCCTCACCCCGCCGCTGTTCGTTCAGGGGCTGTCGGTGTCGAAGGAATCGAAGAACATGGCGACCGCGATGGCGTTCGCCCAGTTCGCTGCGAATAACGAGAACCAGGTCGAGTTCGTCAAGCTCGCCCAGGGCTTCCTCCCCGGCACGAAGGAAGCGAATGAGCACCCCGAGCAGCTGACCACCAACATCGACGATCCGCTGCTGGAAAAGGCGATGACCCTGGCTGCCGAGCAGATGACCCGCGCTGAGGGGAACAAGTGGATCCAGTTCAGCGACGACATGAAGAAGTTCACTGACGGTCAGATTGCGCTGGCACTCCAGGGCAAGACCTCTGTCCAGGAGGCGTTGGATGCAGCGGTGAAGTACTGCAACGACGCCCTCGCCCAGTAAGAGCGACGCGGGGACGCACACCATGAACTCGCATCGCTGGTATAC
>JAEZVQ010000031.1 GCA_023420745.1 Actinomycetes bacterium | reverse complement strand
CTCGGGCTAGTGGTCGGACACGACTTGTGGCCGATCATGACACCAGGTCGAAGCAATCCAATCTCCTCGCGAGCGTTCGTCTCACGCTCATTGGTGACACTGGCACCGTACACCACCCGACTATTCGCAACACTTCGTATGGGCGAAACCGCGGTGATGAGCATCGGCACCGGTATTACCGCGCTGACACAACCGGGGAACGACCCGTGGGTGAAGCGGATCGTCAACGGCGCCAATGCCGCATCTGGATATTTCACGCGCGACATGGAAGCACACCGCCAGCTCCTCGCCCATGCGAATACTGACGTCGAGCGCTCCAGCGCCTATATTTCATGGTTCACCGGTACCCAAACACTGACCATGACATCGCTCAGTGCGATAGCACTGCGAGGAGCAACACGACCCGATATTGCCCGCACTTTTCCACGCGAACTCGCCACCATGAAAGCTCGTATCGAGGGTTCGACAATGGTTGTTCCAGTCCCCGGCGAAACACAGCCGAACGAGGTGTGCTCCCGTCAAACTGGTCGCTGTAGCGACCTCATTCCACCGCGCCACGAAACCGCGACGCCGCACAGTGTTGCCGACACGTTGTCAAGCATTGATGCCCTGCGTTCTCAGGCGCTGGATCCGGCAGCGCTCGACCTCGGCGACACAGCACCGGATGAAGCAGAGTTCGAAATTCTCCGCCACAAAACTCCCGACCGCGATCGCCCATCGTGGACTGTGGTGTTGCGCGGCACCCGCGACCTCGGTGTCGGGTCGTCAACAAATCCTAATGACATGCTGTCAAACTTTGAGCTTGTCGGAGGTCTGCGTGATGATCACCATGACGCCATTGTTGCCGCACTCGAAATGTCGGGGGCTGGGAAAGGCGACGCGGTCGAGTTCGTCGGTCATTCTCAGGGAGGGTTGGTCGCAGCGTCATTGGCTGCAAGCCCGGATATCCGAGCACGCTACTCGGTAGCGTCGGTGGTAACCGCGGGTTCACCGATTGGCGGGATCCCCGTCCCCGACCACACG
The DNA here is from genome assembly GCA_023420745.1 of Actinomycetes bacterium. Lineage (GTDB taxonomy): Bacteria > Actinomycetota > Actinomycetes > Actinomycetales > Actinomycetaceae > Gleimia. Next base: position 1,648 of record JAEZVQ010000031.1, on the reverse strand, counting down.
CCGGTCATGTCCTTTGAACATGTCGATGACGCGATCGCCGGACTTGACGGGCAAATCAACCGTTCCAGCCCCAACCATGTGACGGTGCACGCGTGGCGCAACACCACCAACCCCCATGATCTCGCGGGCTACATTTCCGACGCGCACGCAGCAAGCGCGCAGAATCAGGCGGATTTCGATGCTTGGGAGATGCGGAGAAAAAACCTACTGGGACTCAATCCTCAAACGCACACGACATCGCAACGTTGGACGCTTCGCCGGGTCATCGATCCGACTGTGTCGGTCACACCTCCCGCCGGTGGGCGCGACACAACTGTAGCGTGGGGACATTCCCCTCTATTCAGAAGCTTGAACGTTTTGACCGCAGAAATCCAGTGACAAGTGATGCGGCGATGGCCGTGACGAGACCGCCGGCAAAAGCTGACCAGAACCCATCAACAATGAGTCCCATGCCGAGGTTCGCGGTAAGCCACCCGGTGACCATCAGCATGATCGCGTTGACCACGAGGGAGAATAACCCGAACGTCAGCAGATAGAGGGGGAGGGCGAGGACTCGAATCACCGGGCGGATCATCGAGTTGACCAATGTGAAGACCAGCGCGATCACAGCGAGTGTGAGGGCACTGACCCATGCCGACTCTGAGTGCGGTAGTGCGATCCCGGTGATGAGAATGCTCGCCAGCCAGATCCCGACCATATTTCCCAAGACACGAACAACGAAACTCATAGTTCCATCCTGACCTGCTCACCACCACAGCGCAACGGCTCACCGCAGTGCGGTGATGAAAACGAGGAATGACAGCACCATCTCGGTCAATCCGATCACACGCGGAGACCAGCGTCGACCGCGCTGCTGCTGCGAAATGGGGAACGCGACGGCGCGCACCAGCACCACTGTCCATACCACGATGTGCCAGGGGGAGATGATTGCGAACGTAGCAAGCGCCGCCACACCGACAAAAACAACAACGTGCGCAACGATTGAGCCCACCAACCAGGTTGTTGAGTCACGGTGGCGAATGAGCGTCTTGACGTAGGGAACTGTCGTGGCGAAATAGGCTCCAAGCAGCGCGGTGACGATCCACGGGCGTAAATCAGAGACAAAACAGGTGAGCGCTTCACACCTGGTCGAGGCGCAGACGGGAATAATCATTGCTGCAGCCGTGATTGTCGCAATCCTCGCGGTGAGTGAACGTTCATACCCCCGCCATGCGCACAGCAGCGCCACGGTCATCAGGGGGAGGAAGACGAGCGCCCACGCCAGCAGCAGGGGTTTGAGCGCGATAGTGGTGGCAGTGAGAACGGCACTGATCGCGGCATAGGTGAAGACAGCACGACGGTAGCGAGGTCGCAGTCGTGTCGAGAGGTAGCGCCCGGCGGCGTGGAAAAAGAAGAATCCAGTGACCCATGCAAGTGACAGTGTCATGAGCACAACAACGTCGCTCGCCTCAATCGTCGTCCCGCGTATTGTCACCACAATCCCGGCGACGAGCGGAATGAGCACCATCGGCCAGGCTCCATGCTGATCGGAGACCCACCCGTGGGTGATGAGACGACGGCGCAAGTGAGAAGCACGCATATCCCTTATTATCGCGCCCCAGATCCTCCAAATCCCCACGACCGGCTCATATGTTGCGCTGCCCCGATT
>JAEZVQ010000028.1 GCA_023420745.1 Actinomycetes bacterium | reverse complement strand
CGTGTGAGGTGCAGGCGACAACCATGCACCTATGTCCGCTAGCTCCTGGTCACTCCCCGGCGAAACCTCGGATTCTCGCCCCATCCACCACCACCGCGTTCGCCGACGCGACACGGGGAGCCTACGAGGACATGCCTCGTCCTCGCCGCGTTTCCTCCTGCGCCACCGCCGGCTGGTCACCGCGCTGATCCGGCATTGGCGAGCACTCGCCCTCACCGTCACTGCCGCCACGCTCGTCATAATCGCGTTACTGCTGTGGATGCCACCACCGCGTCCGCTCGTCACCGCCACCCGTGACCTCACGGCAGGAAGCGTCGTCACGGTGGAAAATGTCGAGCGCACGGTGAGTACCCAGCTCGCCGCGTCGGATACAGTGCGCGATATTGACGAGGTGGTCGGACGTCGGCTGACGGTGGATGTGGTCGCCGGAGCTCCCCTGCGCTACGCCTACACGAAGCCCCCACAAGTTCCTGCGGATTTTCACCGAGTCACCATCCCGCTACCAGCGCACGCACGCCGCCTCTACGCCGTCGGCGATGTCGTTGACCTCTACACTGCATCTGACTGCGCGGATTTCGCCGGCCTCGAAGGTGCTGACTCTCACGAGACGAGTGCCAACAATGAAACCAGCGTCGATTCGTGTCCGCCAACACTCGTTGCCGATGGAGCGATCGTTGTCGACCTCGTTGGGGAATCGGCGTCACCGTGGGGTAGCAGCGCGGACGAAGTGACGATGGTGGTGGCGCTCCCGCAGCGCAGCGTCGCCACTGTGGTAGGAATCTCGAACACAAAACCACTCGTCATCGTCGTGCGTACTCGCCTTGATTCCGATGATCACGCACAATAGCGAAGTCCATTATGTGATCGCCACGCATATCACCCGCGTCTTGGCGGTCGAAGTCCAACACTCAATAGAGAAGGTGTCTTCGTGATTCAAGGATTCAAAGAATTTATTGCTCGCGGTAACGCCATCGACCTTGCCGTCGGCATGATTATCGGCGCAGCGTTTACAGCGGTGATTACCGCCATTGTCGATAAGTTCCTCAACCCTCTCATTGGCGGGATTTTTGGTAGCCCGAATTTCGACTCGGTAGCACAGTTCACCCTCGGTTCTGGTGAAAATGCGGCAGTCGTACAGCCCGGTGCGATCCTCACCGCCGTGGTGAACTTCCTCATTATTGCCGCGGCACTTTACTTCGCCATCATCTACCCGATGAATGTCTGGGCAGCGCGGACGAAGAAGAAGGAAGAGACCGAGCCTGAGGAAGAGCCGACGCCGGTGACCGACGTTGAGCTGCTCACCGAGATTCGCGATCTCCTCGCGGCTCGACGCGACAGCTGAGGGGTTCAACCGATCAGGTCACACTGATCCGTGTCGCTGTTTCGCTATGGCAATAACGAATCAGTGACAGTGGGGCAATGCGTGCGGGCGTGCTCACCAATGTGGTGGCACGTTCGCACGCATTTCTCGTTCTCGCGCGTCAAGAATGAGCGGTTCGTCACCGTGTTGCGCGGTGGTGACGGGGCGCACCGCGTCCCACGCCACGGCAACACCTTCAGCACGCAGTTCCTCGTCCACTCGTGACAACCGCACGACACGACGATGACGCCGCTGTCGAGGCGAATACTCGCATGGTGATGGGGATTCGCCGGTCACACGATCAGCCTCGACGACCGTGCTCGGTACGGCGGATGACGTTGCGCAACACGGCATCGACCTGCGCGCCACGACGAGCGAGGTCGAGGGCGCGATGCAGCTCCTCCACCATCTCATCTTCGCTCCGTTTGACACCGTCGGATCGCACCCAGTAGGCGAGGTCGTCGAGCTGGTCGTCAGAGTAGGCGGCGAGAGGCAGCCCGGTGGCAATGCCGGGGCGAGGTCCGCGCTGTCCAGGATCGGACACGGGCTTCCACAGTCTCTCCACGTGGTCGCCGTGGATTGCCGCATCGGCTTGCACCCTGAGGGCACGGTGCTCTCGGGTTTCTGTCGCCTCATCCGTGTCGTCACTGTCGGGCGTGGGCTCTCCCTGCGCATTGCTCGACTGGCTCTCTACCGGCTGATCCTCGCCGTCACCGCTCAGTGTGTCGTCTTCACTGCCCTCGTGTTCGCTCTCGTCGGGAGCGGAGGCCGCAGCCGCCGCGGCAAGTTGCGGATCAGCAGCAAGTCGCTCATCGACGGCGTCGAGGACGACCTCCACGATCGCTTCAGCTTCACGCTGCGGGTTGATGAACACCGCCATCGCGAGCTCCGTGCGAGTCTTCCATCCGAAGGATTCGAGCAGTTCCGACCAGCGACGATCCCTGCGGCGCAGTGACGGTTCGGTGACGTACACATCGTCGTCGGTGAGGATTGCCACGAGCAGCTCGCCAGGAACTTGCGGGTGCCCAATGGCGAGGGGAATCCGCATGCCACCTTCGACCCCGAGGTTCGCCACCACGTGCAACCCCATCGAGTACAGCCGGTCGGCAAGGTCGATGAGAAGCTGGTCAGGTGGGGTGTCCGTCGTGGCCCATTCGGTGGTGTCGGTAGTGCTGTGCATCCCGTCGGCGGTGGCAAGCAGGTCGAGCAGCATGCGCGCACCGGTGGCATTGACGCGCGAGTGATCGAATTCGGAGGCGCGAACGGAGGAGACGACATCGAGTTCGTCGCGTGCCGTACTCAGTACTCGCGCCATCACCTGGTCGCCGTGGGGCTCACTGAGCTCCCCGAATGAGTGGATCACCCGTCCGTGTGTGGTCTTGGCAAATCCGACGGAGAGGATGACGCGGTCGCGCTGCACGCCGGTTGCCGAATCGGGGTCGAGGACGACGAACGGTTCGCGCGCGTCCGCGGCAAAGAACTCGCTGAGCGCCGGGGATTGCGCGACCACACGCCCGATATCGTCACGCAGGCGGCGCGCATGAACCGGTGAGAATGTCGCGACGGCGAGGGATTTCTCGGGTGAGGTCAGCGCGTGTTCGACAACGAGGTCAACGACGGCTTCCGCTTCTTGCGCCGAGGATTCGACCTCAAGTGCTTGAGGACGCGGCGTGCCTTGCCCCTCGGCATAGCGAATCGTCAGCGGGCGAGCAGCTCGTGCCGTCGGCACCGCGGGCGCCACTTCAGCAACTCCGTATCGGGCAAGCAGTTGCGCCGCGACTTCGTTGACCCGCACGGGTGCTGGTGCCACCTGATCGACGGCCGCAATCGAACGCAACGCGCGCGCGGCGGAAGATTCGCGGCGCAGATCCGCGGTTGCGACCACCTGATTGGCTCGCGCCAGCAGCGGGATGATTTGTGGCAACTCCATCACATCAACGCGATCGAGAATGAGCAGGTCAACGCGTTCACCGGGGGCGATGATCTGCGGGATCAACACCGGCGACGCGAGGTGGATGGGGAATAGGTCGCGTACCAGCTCCGAGGTAGTAAACGACGTGACCGGCGAAATCCGATTGAGATACCCCGCTTCGATGGCGTTACCGAGCTGCGTGTCGGCGTCGAAATGGTGAGCACGCACTTGTGCTCGGCGCCGACGAATGGCGTCGGAAGCCAGTGCGCTCAGCCCTGTCACGTGGTCGCGGTCGAGGGTGCGGAACTGGGTGATGAGATCTTGAACGGCAGTGGGGTCGAACCCGCCGAGTGCCGGATCGGTGGCGAGCATAATGCCCAGCGCTGAAGCCCACCACGCGAGGTCGAGTTCCTTTTCCACCAGCGACACAGGAACCTTGCGATCCTTGAGGTCTTTGAGCAGTGCATCCAACCCGTAGTGGCGCAGTGTCTTCAGTGTGCCGATGCGGTCGGGCAGCTGCTGAGCACCCGCCGGATCGGCGTGGAGACGCTCCATTGTCAGAGACAGCGTGGTGATGTCGACGTCGGCGAGGTTGCCGTAGGCAGTCGAGGTGTGCGGATCGAGTTTGTCGAGCTGACGGCGCACTTCCTCAGCGTGGGCGCGCATGTCGTCGAGGTTCGACGGGATCTTCGGCCAGCCCCCGGCGTCGCAGTGGCGTCGCCACACGTCGCGCTGACGTTGGACGCGACGCAGCTCTTCGTGAAGATCGTCGACGTAGCGTCCGGGGCGCAGCATGTCCTTGGCCTGTTTCGTTAGCCGCACGCGCTGGGAGCGTTTCATCTCCAAACCGTTATCGCGCCGCCACTGTTTCGAAGCGGTGGCGATCACCATGTCGGCGACGTTGCGCTCGAAAATCACCGGCTGGAATACGTCGAGGGCTTCGCGCACCCCGTCGAGCATCCGCAGCTGTTCCTCCCAGCTGGCGAATGTCGTCGCCGGGACGAGACCGGTGATGCTCGCCGTCGTCGCCATGTGAATGCGCATTGTTTGAAGCAAGTCAGTAGCGAGGCGCTCGACGTGTTCGAGGACACTGGGCACCTGCTCTTTCGATGAGATAACCACCCCGTACCACGGGTCTTGTTCAGCGGATTTCGTGAACATTCCCGCATGTGCCGCCGACATGAGCGTCGTCTTCGCTTCGTCGTCGTGGTCAGCGGCGAGGCGCGCCAACGCGTCGGGAGATAGTCGCACTTTGGTGCGCGGGCCGGGACGCATGGACACGAGTTCGGTCAGAACCTGGAGGGCGTCGTGCGCACTCACCCCCCACTGTGGGAAGGGGCGATGCATCGCCTCGGTGTGGGAAGCCAGTGATTCGCGTACGCGCCGCAGCTGGGTGCGCGTCATTTCGATCGTGTCACGATCCGCCATCGGCTGATCATCGGCGTAGATCGCCAGTAGTGCTTCCACGAGGGCGGCTTGCGCATCGTCGCTGTCGTCAATGCGCGCCGCTGCATCGCCAAGCCCTGCTCGATCAATCGCACGCCATACGCGCGCCAGGTGCTGGCGTGACGATGAGGCGACGACAACTTTCTTCCCCTCCGCAGCGGCGTCAACAGCGATCGACGCCATCACCTGCGAAGCGTCAGCGTCACCGGTGACGTCGAGGATGAGATTTCGGCCAGCAGCGACGGCTTCGACCTGATCGAGTTCTTCGGGGAGTTGGTCGCCGACACCGCGCTCATGCCACGGGTCACGGTCGGACGGATTGTGGGCGATGTCGGCGGTGTCGGTGTGGCGCCTCGCCAACTCGTCACCGGCAATGGCGCGAACCAGCGTCGAATCGGCAAATAGTCGAATGTCGCCAAGTTCACGCACGAGAGCATGTGCCGGGTGGAGGAAGACCCCAATGGCGATACGGTCGTGGACAGTCAGACCGGGGATCACGCCGGAGAGCTCGCGGGCGAGGGCGGCTTGCGCGTGCCCGGGGGCGAATGAGCGCCCTGACGCTGCTTCGGAAATGAGGTCAGCTTCGTCGAGGTCGCGACCGACACTCGCCATCGCTTCACGCATGTCGGGGGCGACGCTGAGCACCCCGGTCAGTTCCAGGGTCAGTTCGCCGGAGGAATCGGTCGAGATCACCACCGGACGCAGCAGCATGGGGCTCGAGCTCGTCGTCTCGTCGCTATTCCACCGCGCTTCGCCCATGGCAAGGCACACGGTGGCGTTGCCGTAGCGCGTCCTGAGATCCGCGACTTCGGTGAGGATAGTGCGCAACGTGGAGGCGGCGCGGCTGTGTTCGCGCCGGTCGCGAATCAGCGTGGCGAGGAGGGTGGGGCGCCCGGCGAAGAGTTGAGCAACCCCGCTGGGGTGTGCGTCGGTGAGGTCGAGGATGTGCCCAGTTTCGCGGTCGCGCCCGATGATGTCGCGCAGTTCATCCTGCCATCCGCGCAGCGTGCGCGTGAGGTCGGCACGGGTGAAACCTCCCGGCTCGCTCACCTGCTGGGAGTCAGCGGCGGGAACGGAAGACGTCGTGTCGTCGCCGTGTCGCGAACGTGAAAAAAAGCTGGATACCACGCCTTTCAGAGTAGCGAAAATCCGTGGTTATTCACGTGAGGCGCAGCGCGAGTGTCCGATCATCATGCTGATATTGCCTGCCTGTGGCGAGTATGGTGGACGGGGCAAGGGAGGTTTGTTCGTGACACCACATCGTGCACTGCCCCGCGTACTATCCCGGGCAGTATCTTCCGCCGCGTGCGCACTGGTTGCCTGTTGTGCTGCTGCCTGTTCGCCGCAAACAACTGCTGTGCGCGATGGCGTGCCGGCTCCCTGTACCCTCGACATTCCCGCTACCGCAGTGCGAACCGAGGACAACACCGTGACGATGGCGGCGCGCAGCGTCGGTTTTGCCAGCGGTTCTCCCAGCGTCGAATCGACTGGTGGTGTGTCTTTCGGGGCTGTCGTCAAGCCCGATACGCAGATGTGGCTCACCGGTGTTGTCGATAATGCTTCACTCGATCGTGGCGACCTCGTGACCGCGAAATTCCGCGTGTATAACCATGCGGGAAAGGTGATTTCTCAAGCGCGCGAGTCGAGCCGGATATGGGCAGATCACCCGCTCGTTATCCCCGCGTTGATGAAAGCACCCGAGGGCGTGACACCGGCGTGCGCCACCCTTGAGATCACCGTCGAACCGCAGCCGTCGGTGCGTGCGCAACTACCACCGGTGACCGATCTCGTGATCGAATCGCAGATCCTATCGACGATTGATGACCGCGAGTATGCTCGCCTGCGGCTAACCAATCGTTCGACGCGCGACGTGCTCAAGTCACGCGTCGACGTGGTCTGCACCAATGCCGACGGTCGTATCGTTGGCGGCGGCGAGCAACTGCTGCCCACGATTGCCGCGGGACGCAACCGCGATGTCTCGGTCACCCTCATCATTGATGGGACAGTCGAATCGTGCGACGTGTGGTCAACTGCCCTGCAAATCAACGGTGACTAGACGCGCAAACGAGCGGCACCCCGCCGCGATTTCGTGTGCGCCGTGTTTCCCGGCATGGCGATGCTCGCGAATTTATCTCGCCAGGATGTCGGCGTCGGCGACGCTAAAGAAATGCTTGACCCCCGGTTCGTCGATGCTTGGCTGATGAACGAGCCCGAGACGCAAGGCGACGCGTGCGCCGGGTTCGTCTTCGCTGGCGACGGCGATATGGAACACGGGGTTACGCATAATCGCTTCGATTTCACGCATCATGGTGCGCACTGATTCGGTGACGAATCGCCGCCCGTGATGTTGGCGCAGCAGCCGGTAAGAGAGGTTGAAGACAACTCGCCCAGTGGTAGTTGTCGCCCGATACACGCGATTATCCGGTGTCAGCGAGGCGCGAACGTGCCCAATAAATTCACCGGTTTCACGCTCGCGCACCACCATCGTCCCACATTCGTTGTCGCGCCATTCCTGGACGCAGATCGCGATGCGTCGACGCGCCTCGTCGAGGTCTTCACATCGTTGTTCGGGGTAATAGGTGTAGAGCTGT
>JAEZVQ010000012.1 GCA_023420745.1 Actinomycetes bacterium | reverse complement strand
CTGATCGTTCACCGGGGTGAGCATGCTTTCGTCATCATGAACCTGTTTCCATACAACTCCGGACACCTGCTCGTGTGCCCGTATCGGCACGTGTCGTTCTACACCGAGTTGACCGACGAGGAACGCGACGACGTGGCGAGACTGACCCAGCACGCCATGCGCGCACTGTCGGCGGCGAGCGCACCGCACGGGTTCAATATCGGGATGAACCAAGGTGATGTTGCCGGTGCGGGAATCGCCGCGCACCTTCACCAACACGTCGTGCCGCGGTGGAGGGGGGATGCGAATTTCTTCCCCATCATCGCGAAGACGAAAGCCTTGCCGCAGCTCCTCGGCGACCAGCGCGCCATCCTTGCCCAAGCGTGGGAGGCACTCGAGGATGCGGATGCCACCTCGACGACGGCGGCGAGACCAGCCGACGACACCGGTAATGCGGGGAGGAAATAGCGGGGATGCTCGGTCAGCACGGGCGCGGCGTGACCCGCGCGATCTTCACCGCCCCGGCTCGTGGTCTCGCGGCACTGGGAGTGCGTCCCAATCACGTGACCATTGTCGGCACCGCGACTACCGTGGTGCTCTCTTTTACGATGCTGGCCACCGGACACTGGGCGGCAGGTGCCATCGCGCTCGGCGTCGTCCTCTTCGCGGATTCCCTCGATGGCACACTGGCGAGATTGACCGGCTCCACCTCGACTTTCGGTTCCTTCCTCGACTCCACACTCGACCGCCTCGGTGACGCCGCAGTATTTGGCGCGCTCGTCTTCTCGATCGCCACCGAGACGATGCCGCGCGCACGGAGCGTGCCCGACTGGATGGTGACGTGGCTGCTCGTGACCATGATCGCGACACTCGCCGGTGCCGCAGCTGTGCCCTACGCGCGAGCGAAGGCGGAGAGCTTGGGAATCAGCGCCACTGTGGGGATTGCGGAGCGAACCGATCGACTGGTCATCACCCTCGTCGCCGCCGGATTCTACGGGTTCGGGCTGACCGTGTGGCTACCCCTCGTCGCCTTCACCTGGGTGGCGCTGGCGTCGTGGATTACCGTGGCGCAGCGTATCGCGGTCGTCAAACGATCCCTTGATGCCACCGACACCACCCCGACAGAGAACGCGACGGTAGCGACAGTAACGCCTGGGCGAGGCGCTTCGTCGTGATCCTCCCCGTATTTCGACTCCTCGCCCACACTCCGCGCGTCGTCAATGACGCAGCGGGGTGGGGTGTCGGCTGGGCACTCGCCGCCATCAAACGACCACGAGGTCGCGATCGCCTCGAGGCACCCGCAACACCCCCGCCATGCTCCGCTCGACGCAGCGTCGGTCAACTGGCACGCAACCAGGCACGTATTCGCCGACGTGCCTTGACCGGCGCGGAAGTGTGCCGTGCGGTCGCCTCCTATTTCGTGATGTTCGCTCAGACGGCAACACTGCCGCGCATCAGTGATGAGGAACTGTCCCGCGCGGTGATTTGGGATGACGAGGGCGGGCTTGTTCAACGTGCAGCGCAGGACACCGGCTGCGTCATTGCGGTCACCCACTCGGGGAACTGGGATCTGGCCGGGCGCGGTGTCGCGCACCGATTCGGCTCCCTCGTCACCGTCGCTGAAGTGGTGAAACCACCCGCGCTTTTTCACTATTTCGTGCGGCTGCGCGAAGCACTCGGGATGCAGATACTTCCCGCTCAGCGTGGAATCTACCGGGATTTGCGCGACCTGGTGGCACAGGCTCGCCGTGTCGCACAACCCCCGGTGGTGGCGCTGCTCGCCGATCGTGACATCAGTGGAACCGGCGTCGAAGTCAGCCTCAGCGGGCATCGCGCACTCGTCGCCGCCGGCCCGGCGGCACTTGCCCACGACCTCGACCTGCCGCTCTTCGTCGGACATATCACGCGCCGGCGCTACCGCTGGCGAGGAATCCCACGACTGGGCATCACCCTCCACGTGCGGCCGGTGCAGCGGCGGGGGAGCGTACCCGAGACCACGCAGGCGTGGGTCGAGGCACTCGAACCACTATTGCGTGACGGTGTGGAAGACTGGCACATGATGCAACCGCTCTTCGTCGACGACCTCGACCCCGCGCGTTTACAGCGTGCCCGTGCGCGAGCCGTACGCGAAGCCGACGTTCAACGCGAGCAGGGGAGTGAGCGCTGATGAGGATCGGCATCGTATGCCCCTACTCTTTTGACGCGCCCGGCGGCGTTCAGTTCCACATCCGCGACCTTGCGGCGGAGCTTCGACGCCGCGACCACCACGTGGAGATCCTCGCCCCAGGAAATGACGCCGGTGGCGCCGACAGCGTGACATCGACAGGCGGGGGAGACCACGGTGGGATGACCACCGTCCCCGGCGGCTACGCGGTGTCGTACAACGGTTCAGTGGCGAATCTGTGCCTGTCGACCAGCGCGTGGAACGCCACGAAACAGTGGATTTCTCGAGGAAATTTCGACGTCATTCACATTCATGAGCCGATGGCGCCGAGCTTGTCGATCCTCGCACTCATTGCTGCCGAGTCACCCGTTGTTGCCACCTTCCACACCGCGATGACGCGTTCGCGTGCGATGACCGCGGCACGCCCGCTGTTGGCGCCGCTGATGGAACGAATCGGTGGTCGCATTGCCGTATCACATGAGGCGCGGCGCACCCTCATCGAACACCAGGGGGGCGACGCTGTCATCATTCCCAACGGTGTCGATACCGCGTTCTTCCGCAATGCCGTACCCCGCCCAGAGTGGATGTCGACTGACGCCGCACCTGTCATTGCTTTTCTCGGTCGACTCGATGAGCCACGAAAAGGGCTTGGCGTTCTCGTTGACGCGCTCGCTGACGTGTGGCGCACACACCCCGAGGCACGAGTCCTCGTAGCCGGGCGCGGTGAAGCGGTGGCATTGCGTGAGCGTGCGGCAGCTATCGCGTCACACACGGGGAGTCACATCGAGTTCCTCGGTGGGATCGACGACGAGGACAAAGCCGCACTGCTGGCCGGTGCCGATCTCTACATCGCACCGCAAACCGGGGGCGAATCCTTCGGCATTGTCCTCGTCGAAGCGATGGCAGCCGGGGCGTGTGTCGTTGCCTCGGATATTGAGGCGTTTCGGCTGGTTCTCCACGCTGGTGCCTACGGTTCGCTATTCTCCACCGGCGACTCTGCCGACCTTGCGCGTGTCATCACCGCGCACCTCGACGATCCTGCGGGCACGCGCGAACTTGCGGCACGTGGGCACGCGGCATGCACCATCTACGACTGGCAGACGGTGACCGATCAGATCCTCGCGATTTACACCACGGTGGCACGCACCGCGGCACTTCCTCTCGGTGAGGAACCCGACACGCTCGCCGCCAGGGTGCGACACCTCGTCACCCGCACGTTCTCCGCCCGAGCATCATCAGCGCATTGGCGGGAGGAAGACCGGTGAGTGCGACCGGTATTGGCGCGATTGTCGCGTGTGTGTTCGCCGCTGCTTTCGCATGGTGGGCGAGTGCACGGGCGTGGCGAATCGACGGGCTGCACCGCGCGAGTGACCGGGCGCGCACCGCGTTGACCGATGCCCTCGCCAACCGGCGTCGCGCGGCAAACGCTGTGGTCGACGTCGTGAGCGAGCGCTATCCCGAGGCGTGCGCGCGGGTGGGTCGGGCTCTCGATACGCCGGTCGGTGACTCGACCGGTGAATCGGAGCTCACCCGTCAGATGCGTGCCCTCGCTGCGCTGTGCGCGGCGGAGGAAAACGGTGGTGACACTCCCGCTGCGCGCGCCTGGCGATGCTGGAACGACGCGTCGTTTGTCCTCATTGCGGCACGCCGATTCGCCAATGACCGTGTGGCGCAGGTGAGGCGCGCCCGGTCGCCCCTCGCGGTACGGCTACTCCACCTGGCTGGACGCGCGCCGCTGCCCGTAGCATTCGACATGGACGACGAATGGGAGGATCGCGATGCTCGGTGTGGACACTGAGTGGCCGGAAGGTCCCGACGGGCTGCCCACGCGGTGCGCAGCACGGGTGGTGCTCATTGACCGCAGGGCGAGGCAGGTGTTGCTCGTCCGAGGACATGACTATGACAACCCTGAGCACTCCTGGTGGTTCAGCGTCGGCGGAGGGGTGGAAGACGGTGAGGACACGCGGCTCGCTGCCGTTCGCGAGTGCGCGGAAGAAACCGGGTACGTGCTCACCTGCGACGAACTGTGCGGGCCGGTGATTGAACGCAACGTGGTCATGCGGTTTGCTCGACGTGACCGCCGTCAGTACGAAACCTTCTACCTCGCTTTCGTCGACCGGTTCGACGTCGACACGGCGAGTTGGACGGATGACGAACATCAGCTACTCGACGGTATCCGCTGGCTCAGTGTCGACGACCTCGCCGCGTTAGCCACCCGCGAGTCGATCTACCCCGCTGTCCTCGTCGACCTCGTGCCGCAATGGGCGAGCTCGGGATGGTCGGGCGAATGCCTCGTCTACGAGGATCTCGACGAGACCCGATAGCGAGTGCGCTAGAATCAATGCGACTCGCGACCGAACCGGGTCGCACTTGCGGAAGGACACGAATGTCAGGGCACTCTAAGTGGGCGACGACGAAGCACAAGAAAGCGGCGATCGACGCCAAGCGCGGCAAGCTCTTTGCCCGTCTGGTCAAGAATATTGAAGTCGCGGCACGCAACGGCGGTGGTGACCCCGCTGGCAACCCCACCCTGTATGACGCGATCCAGAAGGCGAAGAAGAACTCCGTCCCCTCCGACAATATTGAGCGCGCTGTCAAGCGCGGCTCCGGTGCGGAAAGCGGCGGCGCTGACTGGGAAACCATCTGGTACGAAGGCTACGGTCCTTCGGGTGTGGCATTCCTCGTCGAGTGTTTGACCGACAATCGCAACCGCGCGGCATCCGATGTGCGCGTTGCCTTCACCCGCAACGGTGGTTCACTGGCCGACCCGGGATCCGTGTCTTACCTGTTCACCCGAAAAGGGCTGATCGAGGTGGCGAAGAACGACGGTATCGATGAAGACACGCTGCTCATGGCGACGATCGACGCCGGTGCCGAGGAGGTCACCGAGGAAGGTGAGTCGTTCACCGTCGTGTGCGAGGCCACCGACCTCTTTGCCGTGCGCACGGCAC
>JAEZVQ010000100.1 GCA_023420745.1 Actinomycetes bacterium | reverse complement strand
GTCGGGGCCTTGCCCTTCGTAGCCGTGGGGGAGAAGGAGCGTGACCGACGACTTTTGCGACCATTTCTGCTCCGCTGACGAGATGAACTCGTCGACTACTGTCTGCGCACCGTTGGCGAAATCGCCGAACTGCGCCTCCCAGACCACCAGCGCGTCCGGACGTTCGACGGAATACCCGTATTCGAACGCCATTGGCGCGTATTCCGACAATGACGAATCGTGAATGTCAAAGGGGGGCTGATTCTCGACGAGGAAGTTCAGCGGCGTCCACTCTCGACCGTTGGTATGGTCGTGCAAGGTTGCGTGACGCTGGACGAAGGTGGCGCGGCGTGCATCCTGGCCCGACATCCGCACCGGCGTGCCTTCCATGAGCAAAGAGCCGAAGGCGAGCAGCTCGCCAAAACCCCAGTCGATCTTGCCTTCGCGCGACATTTTCTGACGACGCTCACATAGCTGACGCATCTTCGGATGCGGAGTGAAGCCCTCGGGAATATCGACGTGAGCATCTCCAATGCGTTCGATAACATCGCGCGGAATCGGGGACTCCCAGCCGATCATGAGCCCCTGTCCTACGCGTTGGGATTCTGGGCGCTCCAAACCGGCAACGGACTCGCCGGTGACCGACGGTGCGCCCTTCTCGCGTGTTTCGGTGAGGATCTGATCGAGCAGGTCGTTGTACTCCGCGAGTGCCTGTGCGGCGTCTTCCGCGGTAATGTCGCCGCGTCCGACCAGGTCGGCGGTGTAGCGTTCGCGCGTCGTTGGCGTGCGGTGAATCAACTCGTACATCACCGGCTGCGTCATCGACGGATCGTCACCTTCGTTGTGTCCGCGGCGGCGGTAGCACACGAGGTCGATAATGACGTCCTTGTGGAACTCTTGGCGGAACTCGAACGCGAGTTTCGCCACTCGAACCACCATCTCCGGGTCGTCGGCGTTGACGTGGAAAATCGGCACCTGCATCCCCTTGGCAAGGTCGGTGCAGTAGTTTGTCGAGCGCCCCGACGTTGGCGAGGTGGTGAAGCCAATCTGGTTGTTGACAATGACATGAAGAGTGCCGCCGTTGCGGTAGGCGCGCAACTGCGACATATTTAACGTCTCGTAAACTACGCCCTGACCGATAAATGCCGCGTCACCGTGGATGAGGATCGGAAGAACCGGGTATCCCGGTTCGCCCAATAGGTCGAGTTTCGCGCGGGTAATGCCCTGAAGTACGCCGTCCGCAGCTTCGAGATGTGAGGGATTTGCTGCCAACGACACCTTCGTTGCTGCGCCATCGTCAGCGGTAAAGATCCCTTCAGTGCCGAGGTGGTATTTGACGTCACCCGAACCTTGAACCGTTCGAGGATCAATATTGCCTTCAAATTCGGAGAAAATCTGACCGTAGGACTTGCCGGCGATATTGGCAAGAACATTGAGACGTCCGCGGTGCGCCATCCCGATCGTCACCTCGTGGATGTGATCGTGAGCGGCGACCCACAATACGCGATCAAGCAGCGGGATTAACGATTCGCCACCCTCGAGGCTAAAACGTTTCTGACCGACGTATTTCGTTTGCAAGAAATGTTCGAAAGCTTCGGCCCGATTGAGCATTGACAGCACGTGTCGTTGCGTGCCGACTGACGGCTTCTCCCACGGGTGCTCGATACGCTGCTGAACCCAGGCGCGCTGCTGAGGATCCTGCAAGTGCATGTATTCGATGCCCACTGTACGGGTGTAGGTGTCGCGCAACTGCTCGAGGATTTCACGAAGCAGCATGTGATCGCGACCACCGAAACCTCCCGTCGGGAATGAGCGGTCAAGATCCCACACTCCCAGCCCGTAGCGGGTGATGTCGAGATCGGGGTGGCGACGAACCTTGTACGACAGTGGATCGGTATCTGCTGCGAGGTGACCGCGAGAACGATAGGCGTGGATGATTTCGTTGATTCGCGCCGGCTTGCCCTTCTCTCTCTCAGGGTCATATTCGCGATCCTGTTCCCAACGGTACGGGGGATAGGGGATGCGCAGCGCGTCAAAAACACGGTCGTAGAAACCGTCTTGACCGGCGAGTTTTCGTGAAACGATCCGGAGAAATTCTCCAGACCCTGCCCCTTGGATGACCCGGTGGTCGTACGTCGAGGTCATCGTCATGATCTTGCCGATCCCCATGGCTGCGAGTCGCTGCGGCGAGGCGCCCGCCCATTCCGCCGGGTAGTCGGTGGCGCCAACGCCGATAATTGTGCCCTGCCCTTTCATGAGGCGCGGAACCGAATGGGTGGTGCCAAGAGTGCCGGGATTCGTCAATGTCACCGTGCCGCCGGCAAAATCGTCACCGCTGAGCTTGCCGGCACGTGCACGCTGCACCAGATCTTCATAGGTGGCGAGGAATTCGTCGAAGGTCAACGTGTCGGCGTCGTGAATGACAGGCACCATGAGCGCGCGTGACCCATCCGGGCGCGGCAGATCAATAGCAAGGCCAAAGCCGACGTGAGCGAAGTGTTCAATCGCCGGTTTGCCCTTATCATCCATGGTGTAGCGCACATTCATCGACGGCATTTCGACAAGTGCCTCAACCACTGCGTAGCCGATGAGGTGCGTGAACGACACCTTGCCGCCGCGCGTGCGCTTGAGGTGCATGTTGATGACCTGGCGGTTTTCGATGAGGAGTTTCGCTGGGATTTGGCGTGCTGAGGTGGCGGTGGGGACTTCCAGGGAAGCCTCCATATTCTTCACCACCGCGCGACCGGCGCCCTTGAGGGACTCGACTTCATCTTCCGACAAAGCCGTGTCGTTTAACGACGATGCTGCTGATTTCGCCGTGATCCGCGCGTAGGGTGAAGTGGCGTCGACGGTGACTGAACGCGGTTGAGGTGGCAGGTCGGAGCGTGTGACGTCCGCCGAATTTGGATTGAAACGCGAACCGGAGGGTGCAACGGGTGCCGGTGGAACAGGCATCTCAGTGGGTGGTGCGACTGTGGAGGGCAGCCCGTCATCGTGCGGCGAAGCTGGGGGGGAAGACTGTGGCATCGGTGCCACATGATGTTTCGGAGCCGGTGGCGCCGGAGGGCGTGGTGCCGCTTGGATGGGGCCTGCTGTCGTCTCGCTCATCGCTCCTGCTTCCTTGACTAGCGACCAGTGACTATTGGGGTGCGTGGCGGCGTGAGACCGCCCGCTCATCACCAGTGTAGGCACGCCAACACCAAAAGTCTCTCGATATGGAGATAGTTTGCCGAGATTTGGTGGAGCCGATGCCTGTTGTTTTCTCGACAGGCGAATTAGGTAGACTGTAGGCGATGAATGACGACGGCAATCCGCGAAGTCCTCAGCCGGTGATGTGCCGGTGATCCACTTATTCCTCATGATTGCACTCGGCGTCGTACTGACGCTGGGCACAGCGCTTTTCGTTGCCGCAGAATTTTCCTACGTCGCCCTCGACGTCGCCTCGGTAGAACGACGAGCAGCCGCGGGGGACAAACGCGCCCGCCAGGTTGTCGGCGCTATCCGCTATCTGTCCACACAGCTGTCGGGAGCGCAGATCGGGATCACCTTGACGACGATCCTCCTTGGCTACACCACGCAGGTGGCGCTACTCAATGTCTTTTCTCAAACATTGTCAAAGACAGGGATGCGAACCGCGCTCGCTACCACCCTCGCTACCGCTCTCGCCATTGTTATTATCAACGGCTTTTCAATGCTCTTTGGTGAACTGATCCCGAAGAATATTGCTCTTGCCGATCCGCTTCGCACCGCCGGGTGGGTGACACCCTTCCAAGTACTCTTCACCCGACTCTTCCTTCCTGCTATTCGCCTCCTCAACGGTACGGCGAACGCGATTATTCGACGCATGGGGATCGAACCGATTGAGGAAATCTCATCGGCGCGCTCCGCCTCCGAACTTGCCGCGCTCGTGCGCCATTCCGCCGAAGAGGGCACCCTCGACACCTCCACAGCGACGCTGATTACTAAGTCGATCGCCATCGCCGACCTCGTCGCCGTTGACGTGATGACCGACCGCGGTCGGATGGTGACGCTACGCGAGGGAGACTCAGCGGCTGATGTCGTTGAACTGGCGCGCACCACCGGGCACTCGCGATTCCCTGTAGTCGGGGATGATTCCGATGACATTGTGGCCTTCGTGTCGCTGCGCCGAGCCGTCGCCGTGCCCTACGACAAACGCCCCGACGTGTCGGTGATGTCCGCATCGTTGATTTCCGAACCGTTGCGCGTGCCCGAAACCCTCGAACTAGCGCCGCTGTTGCTTCAGTTACGCGAGGAGGGACTTCAGATTGCCGTGGTCGTCGACGAGTACGGCGGG
>JAEZVQ010000054.1 GCA_023420745.1 Actinomycetes bacterium | reverse complement strand
GACGCTGGTACTCCGGTCCAAAGGTGAGCCCCACGTGGTCGCCGGTCGTCAGTTTCGCGGCGACGTCCTTCAGCTCATCCCACGTGGTCGGGTAGTCGGCCTCGGTCAGACCCGCTTGCGCCCACATATCGGTGTTGATGAGCAAGGCGAGGGTCGAGAAATCCTTCGGCGCGCAGTACAGCGTGTTGTCGTAGGTGAAGGTCTCGCGAAGCACCGGGTAGAAATCATCCTTGTTGGCGAGTGTGTCGCCGTAAGGAAGGAGATTCCCCGCCTGGGCGTAGCCGACGAACTGATCCGATGACGTGTAGAACACGTCAGGAGCCTTCCCGCCGGCGAACCCCTGGGCAAGCTGCTGGACGAGGTCGGAAGCGAGCTCGACATGAGCTTCACGACCGCTGGTCTTTGACCACTCGGCAACCGCGTCACGTACAGCATTTGCCTCGGCATCACCCGATGCGGCAATGAGCACCGACAGCGGTGCTGACGCGTCCGCGGAGGAGGACGCGGAGTCGCCGTCGAACCCGGATCCCGAACAGGCGCTGAGCCCCAGCGCCACACACGCCGCCAGAGAAGCAGCGGCAACCATCGAACGTTTCATGTGGTGAACCTACCCTCCCAGATTTCATTGGCGGTGACATGACCGAGCGTGCTTGTCTTCGTGACATTCAGCGCATGCACCGTGGTGATGAGCTTCGCGACGCCCCGTGACGTTCCCGCCCGTCCAGCACTGGTGGAGAGCCCATCTCGCGCAGGTTGTCGCGCAGGAGGTGCCGGAGACGACGCGAGAATGAACGTCGTCAATGACTGACTGAGTGACGATTCAAAACCGCGACCTCGTCAGCATTTGAACGTTCAAACTCGCAGTAATCATCACCCGCTCGCGGTGGATGTGTCAAGTATCGCGAGTCGGGTGGTGTCGCCCGCGAGTAGAGCAGGGGCGCTCAGGCGCCGCTGAGGCGCCGCTCCGGCATCGCTCAGGCGGGACCCCAAATGCCGGCATGAAGTGCCGGTCTGGGGGCGAGGAGCAAGTGGGGTGTCGCCTCGTTGCCGTGGCTGAGTGCGAGTGCTGCGTCGAGGCACGCGCGTGCCGCCTCGTCGACCGGTTGCGATACCGAGTTCATTCCGAGGGCGCGCGCCACCGGAGTGTCGTCGAATCCGACGATGTGGTGGATATCGAAGGCGCCACTGGAGTGAACGCCGAGGGCTAAAGTGTCCGAGGCGCACACCACCGCGCTCGCTCCGCGTTCGCGAAGCACCCCAGCGGCTTCGGCACCGATATCGGTGCGATCCTCGTTGTGCCAGCACAGCTCGTCGCGAAAAAGATCGCCGGCGGCACGGCGAAAACCGGCGAAACGATCGGCGCCGACACCGCTGTGTGGCCAGCCGATCCACCCGATGGCGCGGTGTCCGGCGCGGATGAGGTGCTCGGTGACAGTAGCAGTTCCCGCCGCACCGTCGACGTCAACCCAGGGAAGTGGCGACGATTCTTCCCCCCAGGGGCGACCGAAAACCGCCGCAGGAATCTCGTCCTCGGCGAGGGCGCGAGGACGCGGGTCGCCCTCGATAGTTCCCGCGAGGATGGCGCCGTCGATCATCCCGGCGTTCTTCATCTGGCGGAGGCGGCGAACTTCGTCGTCGTGTGAGTGGGCTTCAAAAACGATGATGAGTTGGTCGCGTTCTTGCGCTGCAGACGTGAGGGAGTGGAGGAACCGGTCAAGGATATTGCCGTTGATACCGTCAAAGGTGGGGAATAGACGTAGCGCGAATGCGCCGGCGCGTTGGGTGCGAAGGGAGCGCCCGACGCGTGAGGGAACATAGCCTGCAGCATCCATGGCGGCGCGAACGCGGGCGAGCGTCTCTGGGCTCACGCGCTCGGGGAAGTGCGTGGCATTGGAAATGGTTTGGCGTGAAACTCCGAGCTCCTTCGCTAGCGACGTCACAGTCGGCTTCTTGCGACTTGCCATCGTTGATGTCCCCCCGTCGAGTTTGAACGTTCAAATCTGGTTCCCTACCATGATGGGCATCGACTCCCATTCGCTATTGTGCCGTAAGGAGAGCCATGACGACCCAGCCTTTCCTTTCCGACCTCACGCCGCTGCTATGCGCGCCCGTCCAAGTATGGGCGCATCGCACCGGCGATATCGGTGCACCGGATGGCTCACCCATGGGAGCACAGGGCATCTACCACTTCGATTACCGAGTGCTGCGAACAGCAACCCTTTCGGTGACGCTCACACATGACGGCGTCGAGCATGAGGTGCTCCTCGAACACCTGACCACTCGCCTCGCGGGATCGAACGCTGCTAAGTACGTGCTCTACCCGCGTCTCGACGGCGCTGTTCCGGATCCAAAGATTCTCATCACGCGGCATCGTCGAGTTGATGCCGACCGTGTGGAGGAGACGATCGCCATCGACAACCGCAACGGGCGCGGCTACGACCTGACCATTCGGGTACGTCTTACTCCAGCCGATGACGCGATGGCACAGGTCAAAGAAGGTCGAGTCAATCGCGCGGGGGTTGATGGTTCAGCGATTGAGACAGCGGAGAGTGCTGTCGCGGAGATTCAACGCACCGGCCGCGACGACACTGGTACCGCAGTCGAATCGTCGTGGTGCTATGCGGGAGGGCGTGGACGAACAACACTCGCGGCGACCGGTGCGAGGCTCATCCCTTACCGCGAGAACGCTGACACGGGTGACGCGCCGCGCGACGAGGTCGTGTGGCACGGGCACCTCGGCGAGGGTGAACAGGCGGAATTCAACTGGTCGCTGACCCTCGCGCCCATGGCTCACCCATTCGCCCCAGCACGTCAACGCGGGATTTCAGCCGCGGTCGAGGGGTGGATCGGTGAGCATCCGATGAGTGAGCCGTGGAGAGGTGAGCAAGAAACGGAGGAGCGTGGGGCGAACGCCGCGCGTGCCGGCTCACACGAGGCACGTGACGTCCGCCAGCTCCTCACCCGTGCCGCCGCCGACCTCGACGCGCTCCTCCTTCACGACCCGGCATCCGACTCGGATTTCCTCGCCGCCGGCGCACCGTGGTTCTTCACCCTCTTCGGACGCGACTCCCTCATTGCGGCAACATTCCTCGCCGACGTGTGTCCGAGCCTCGGGGTATCGACCCTACGAGCGCTTGCCTCGCGACAAGGAACCCGTCGCGACCCCAGCACCGGCGAGGAACCGGGGAAGATCCTCCACGAAGTACGCGCTGAAACCTTGGAAATCGCACTCGAGGGCGAGTCCCTCGCGCTGCCCCCGGTGTATTACGGCACCATCGACGCCACCGCGCTATGGGTGCGGCTCTTCGATCGGCTGTGGAAGGCATCGACGTCGGACGACACCGTGCGACGCCAGATCCTCCACCTCGTTCCTAGTCTTCGTGCGGCGCTGGACTGGATCGTGTCCGACGGGGATCGCGACGGGGACGGGCTGCTCGAGTATGTCGACGAAACCGGGCGCGGACTGTCCAACCAGGGGTGGAAGGACTCCGGGGATTCCGTTCGCTGGGAGGATGGCCGCTTCGCTGACGGGCCGATTGCCCTGTGCGAGGTGCAGGGCTACGCCTACGCGGCACTCAACGCCGGGGCGGACATCCTCGCCGAACTCGCGTCCCAATCAGGTGACGTCGGCGTGGACGGCGACGTCGAGCGTTATCGGCGTGCAGCAACGCGTCTGCGCGAGGCATTTGCCACCTACTGGATCGAGGACAACGCCGGTCGCTACCCCGCGATCGCACTCGACCGTGACAAGCAGCCGGTGACGGGAGTGTCGTCAAATATCGGGCACCTCCTCGGCACCGGGCTGCTCACCCGCGAGGACGAAGACGCGGTGGTGCGCCGCCTCATGGCACCCGACATGTTGACGACTTTCGGCGTGCGGACGCTGAGCTCGACGCACCACGCATTTCACCCGCTGTCCTATCACTGCGGGTCGATCTGGGCGCACGACAACGCGATGATCGTCGATGCGATGATGCACGCCGGATACCGGGAGGAAGCGGCAACGATTGCTCGGCGGCTCCTTGAACTGGCGCGCGCCTACCGGTGGAGGCTGCCTGAGCTCGCCGGCGGCGACGGGGTTGAGGGCGAGGCGCCGCTTCCCTACCCCGCGTCATGCTTCCCGCAAGCGTGGGCCGCCGCCAGTGCTGTCGTCATTGCACGGGCGCTGGCGTAGTCCTGGCTTTCCTGTCTGGGACTCTCCTGTCTGGGCGTGCGTCGCCCCCCGTCACCACGGAACTTGAGTGTTCACCGTGAAGCTTCTGAGAATCCCCTCGGGGCCATTTCTCGCGGTCGATCACTGTGTTAGCGTTCGAAGACAGAGCCGTGAGCGCGAAGCTGTCGGCTCAACGCAACCCAGGCACAGCAACGAGGCACAGTCAAGGGGCGCAGTCGATGGTAGACCCGGCACCGACAAAGGGAACCGACGCCGCACCGCTGCGTGTGCGCTTCCATCTTCACAGTCGAGACACGGCGAGTGTGGCGATGGTTGTCATTCTCGCCGTTCTCGGCGGCGTCATCCTCGCCTTGCCGATCATCACCGACCAAGCGCAGCAGTACTTCGCCACCCGCACGATTGGATTCCATAACCTCCCCGACGACTCTTCACAGGCGAATATTCGCGTGGGGAAAATGTGGACCGACGTCAATCTGCGTAATGTCGAGGTGATCGTCGCAGACCCGACCACTGACCACGCCCCGCCACCTCTTGGTCTGCCCGCGTGGCCGGAACCGGGACACTTCCTCGTCAGCCCAGATCT
>JAEZVQ010000126.1 GCA_023420745.1 Actinomycetes bacterium | reverse complement strand
TGGAATTCTCCGTTCTGATCGCCGAAACGGCATGTCATACCGCCCCCACTATTTTACGACGGTCACCACCAACACCAGCGCCGCCGCGGATAGTATTCCTCATCAAATCCGCTGCGCGTTTGCACCTGCGCAGGTGATCTCGCCACAATGGGACGGCGAAGCGCACCTCGATCGCCCAGCGAGCGAGTGCCACGAGGCGTCGCGCACGCCGCACTGACCATCAACCGTGTGAGGCTAGTGAAAGCAATGTTCACCCCCGACTGCGCCGCCGATGAGGAACTCGTCGGCGTCGTCATCGCGATCCCGGAGCCGTGGGTCAGCGAATTGACGGATCTTCGCATCCGGGTGGGTGACGCTCTCGGAAAGCAAACGCCGGCACATATCACCGTCATCCCACCGACGCCGGTGAAAATCGCGGATCGTACCCTCGTCGTCGAGCACCTCCAGCAGGTAGCGAGTCGGATGCAGCCGTTTCGCATTGTCCTCGATTCGACGGGCACGTTCCGCCCGGTTTCCCCGGTAGTGTTCGTCAATGTCACCGAGGGTGCGCACTCGCTTCGCCTCCTCGAACGCGAGGTCGGCACCGGGATCCTCGACTATCCGCGTCGTTTCGACTACCACCCGCACGTCACCCTCGCCCAAGGGGTGAGCGACGCCCAACTCGACCGCGCTCAACGACAGTGCGCCGGTTTTCACGCCGAGTGGGTCACTCCGGGAATCCGTCTCGATCACGTGACCCCGGATGGGCGCTACGTGTCGCGCGCCCTCGTCAACTTCACTTCAACGCGCTGACCACGATCAGCGGCTCTCACCTTTCCTCATCACCGCCGGGAATCCCACACCACACTGCGATAAATTCGACACTATGAGCGACTCTCGATCCCCTCACGTCGACACCGCGCCGTCGTCAACAATTGACACGATGCCGGCACTCGCCCCCTTTGAGCAGCGTCCATCGCAGCAGTCCGACCCGTTCGGCCCGACACTGGCGGAGGTCTGGGCTGCCGATGGTCTGGTGGCGAAAGTGACGGCTGCGGGACAGTGGTGGCAGCACTGTCGTGTGGGCCGTGGTCTCAACCGCTATTCCTTGAAACGCGGGAATCTCCTCGCCGGTGGTATTTCTTTTGTCGCCCTGTTCTCCCTCACGGCCGGGTTGGTTGTCGGCTGGACCGTGTTCATGGCGGTTCTCGGCGGGAATGCCGACCTCAAGGATTCCGTCCTCGACGCCATTAATGACGCCATGCCCGGGCTGTTGCGCCAGGGGGATGGGAGCGGGCTGATTGACCCCGATTCGCTCGTGCGCAACAGCCCATTCACCCTCACCGGTATCGTGGCGTTGGTGTTGGCGTTGCTGTCGGCGTCAAAGGTGATGACCGCGCTGAAAATGTCGCTATGGTCGATGTTCGGTGTGGTGCGCCTGCCGGACAACGCGGTGATGGGGAAGCTGCGAGATTTCCTCGGGTTCCTCGGGCTTGCCACGGGCGTGATCCTCACCGCGGCACTCGGCATCGTCGCCAATGCGCTGGGCTCGTTCATCCTCGACGCGGTGAGTCTCGATGGCGCGGGAGCTCGCCTGATTCTGTCCGGTGTATCGCTGCTGATCTCTTTTGCGGTCGACATGGTGCTGTTCGCGTTCCTCATCCGCATCGTCGCGGGGATGCGCGTACCGGCACGCGACCTGTGGATCGGTTCGGCTTTCTTTGCTCTCGGTTCGGGGTTGATCCGCTGGCTGGGCACCTCGGCGGTGGGTGCGGTTGACGATCCGATCCTCGCCACCGGTGCCGCGGTCATCACACTGATGCTGTGGATTAACCTCGTCGCACGCATCGTCCTCATGGTTGCTGCGTGGATTGCGAACCCGCCATTTGCTCTCATGCCGAAGGACGTCAAGCACCTCCACGGCGCGGATCGCCCGAACTACGTCACCATGTCGGAGCCCTCGACACTGGAGTGGCCGCACCACACCATGACCGGTGACGTCGAGCCCGATCCTCGCTACGATCCCGACGGTTGGGAGATCGTTTTCGACTCTGCCACGTGGAATTCCTCCGAGGTGGTGTGGCTGCGCCGGAGGATCGACCGCGCGCAGTCGCGTGCCGACCGTTTCCGTCGCCGACTGTGGACGCTGGGCACACACCGCCAGATTCGCGACCGGGACTGGTGAGGTCTCCATCCCCCACCGATCAATCGGCAAACGACCTGCCAGTGGGCAGGTTAGCCGCGCCCGTAAGTGATGCGCAGCGGTGCGTGGTCAGAGTAGCGTTGGTCGTACGTGTCGGCACGATCGACGGTGACGGCGGTCGCGGTTGCAGCGAGCGCCGGGGTTGCCATCTGGTAGTCGATACGCCATCCCGCGTTATTGTCGAAGGCTTTTCCACGCCACGACCACCAGGTGTAGGGGCCGTGTTCGTCGCCAATGAAGCTGCGGGTGACATCCACCCACGCTCCGTTCATCCACCGGTCGAGGTAGGCAATTTCTTCGTCGAGAACACCGGCGGTCTTGTTGTGGTTACCCTTCCAGTTCTTAATGTCGAGGGGGGAACGCACGACGTTGAAATCGCCGCACACGACAGTCGGCGTGTCATCGTCGGCGAGGATGGCGAGCCGCTCGGTGACGAGGTCGAGGTGGGCGAACTTCTGCGCCATTTTTTCGGTGCCGACCTGCCCGGAATGCAGGTAGGCGGAGACGACACGAATGCGTTCATCACCGCGCATCACCGACGCTTCGAGCCATCGCCCGGTGTCGACGTCGACGGGAACATCACCGTCCGGCTGCGCCCCGAACACCAGGCTGTCACGGTCGAGGGTGAGCCCGCTATCGCGACGCACGGCGACGGCAACGCCCGCGCGACCGCGAATCGCACACTCGAAAACCACGGTATCCCACGCGGCGCCGAGGAGTTCGCGCGCGGTCTCTTCCGGCGCGCGCACTTCCTGGAGGGCGATGATGTCGGGACGAGTGGCTTCGAGGGAGTCAATCATCCCACGCTTGTGGGCAGCACGAATCCCGTTGACATTGATGGTGGCGAGCGAAAAATCCATGCCGTTTACTCTAGCGAACGTGCCCGCCGTTGCGCCGCTTCGACAACGTTCGCCAGCAACAGTGCCCGTGTCATCGGCCCGACCCCTCCGGGATTGGGTGACAGCCACGCCGCCACCTCATCCACACCATCGGCGACGTCGCCGGCGAGGCGAGCCCGACCACCTTCCTCAACCGTGCGCGATACGCCAACATCGAGGACAACGGCGTCGGGTCGCACCATGTCGGCGGTAATCAGCCCCGGCGAACCAGCGGCGGCGACAACAATATCCGCATCCCTCACACGGGCGGCAAGGTCGCGTGTGCCCGTGTGACACAGGGTGACGGTCGCGTTGGTGTCGCGCCGGGTGAGCAGTAGCCCAATGGTGCGCCCTACGGTCGTACCCCGCCCGACCACGCACACGTGGGCGCCATCAAAACTCAGCCCGTAGCGCTCAACAAGGGTGATGACAGCTCGCGGCGTGCACGGCAATGGTGAGTCGATCGGCGAGCTCACCCGAAGGGCGAGACGTCCAAGATTCGTCGGGTGCAGCCCGTCCGCGTCCTTATCCGGGTCGATGAGTTCGAGAACCCGATTGGTGTCGATCCCGCGCGGCAACGGCAGTTGCACGACGTAGCCGGTGCACTTCTCATCGCGGTTGAGCTTAGCGATCGCCTGTTCGACGTCGCATTGGGAGGCGTCACCGGGCAGGTCGATGCGGATCGAGTCGATCCCCACTTCAGCGCAGTCACGGTGTTTACCCGCGACGTAGGTGCGTGACCCTGGGTCGTCACCGACGAGGATGGTGCCAAGCCCGACGTGGTGCCCGCGAGCGCGAAGCTCGGCGACCGTGCTCGCCATCTCCGCTTTCAATGCCGCCGCTGTCGCCGCCCCGTCGAGGACGCGCGCGCGACCATTCCACGGAGCGCGCATCAGCCGAGCTCGGGGTAGAGGGGGAAGCGACCGGTCAGTGCACACACCCGGTTCGACAGCCCGTCGATGTCGACCGTTCCCTTCGCTCCCTGAACCAGTGCCGTGGCGATAATGTCGGCGACCTCGCGGAATTCCTCGGTGTCAAATCCGCGGGTGGCGAGCGCGGGCGTGCCGATGCGCAGCCCCGAGGTGACGCGCGGGGGACGCGGGTCGAACGGAATGGCGTTGCGGTTGACCGTGATGTTGATGTCGTGAAGGAGGTCTTCGCCCTGCTGCCCGTCGAGCGTGGATTGACGCAGGTCAACGAGGACGAGGTGCACGTCGGTACCGCCGGTGACCACGCTGATCCCCGCGTCGGCGACATCTGCTTGCGTCAATCGCTCGGCAAGGATTCGAGCCCCATCGAGGGTTCGGCGTTGCCGGTCAGCAAACTCTTCGGTGGCAGCGATTTTCATCGCCACCGCTTTCGCCGCAATGACGTGCATCAGCGGCCCTCCCTGTTCACCGGGGAATACGCGCGAGTTGATTGTCTTCCCCAGTTCCTCGTCGCGGGAGAGGATCATGCCTGAACGCGGCCCACCAATGGTTTTATGCACTGTCGTTGAAACGACATCCGCCCACGGCACCGGATTGGGGTGCAGCCCGGCGGCAACGAGACCGGCGAAGTGCGCCATATCGACCCACAGTTTCGCCCCCACCTCGTCAGCAATGGCACGAAACGCCTCAAAATCGAGGATTCTCGGGTATGCCGACCATCCGGCAATGAGAACGCGCGGTCGCTCAGCCAGCACGCGTTCGCGCACGTGATCCATGTCGATGCGCAGTGTCTGAGCATCGACTTCGTAGGTGGTGGCGTTGTAGAACCGTCCGGAGAAGTTGAGTTTCATCCCGTGGGTGAGGTGCCCGCCGTG
>JAEZVQ010000195.1 GCA_023420745.1 Actinomycetes bacterium | reverse complement strand
TCTCCCCGAGGTGAGCGACGTGGCTGTCGTGCCGATAGCGGATGACACGTGGGGGCAGATAGCGGCGGCTCTCGTCGTCCCCGTCGGCGACAGCGGGAGCCTGGACGACCTCGCCGAACGCATCCGCTCACGTGTCGGTGACGCGCTAGGACGCGACCACGCACCCCGACTCATTGTCACCACCGACTCGATTGCACGCACGAGCCTGGGGAAAACGATTCGCCCCAAGGCGATCGACACGCTGAATCACGCGCGCGGCAGCGCACGAGCGTGGGAGAGGTGACACACGATGGCATCGGTTCATGAATGGATGGAAGGCGCACGTCTTCGCACCCTCCCCGCCGCCGCGGCTCCCGTCCTCATTGGGATCGGAGCTGCCATCAGGCTCGGTGTCGCCCAGCCGATGCGCTGTACCCTCGCCGTCGTCGTCGCACTCGCGCTGCAAATCGGGGTCAACTTTGCCAACGACTATTCCGACGGGGTGCGCGGCACCGATGAGCATCGCAGCGGACCTCAGCGCTTGACCGCGAGCGGTGCGGTATCGGCGCGAGTCGTTCTCGCTGTTGCACTCGGCTGCTTTGCGGTTGCGGGAATCGCAGGGCTCATCCTGATCGTCTGGTCTTCTCAGTGGTGGCTACTCGCAGCCGGCGCCGCTGCTCTCCTCGCTGCATGGTTGTACACCGGGGGTCGACACCCCTACGGGTATGCCGGCATCGGCGTATCGGAACTCTTCGTTTTCATGTTCTTCGGCTGGATGGCAACCGTTGGTACCGTGTGGGTTCACACACCCCGAGCCCCTTGGTGGCTATGGGTGGCGGCGAGCGGTGTCGGGATGCTCAGCGTCGCCTTGCTATTTACCAACAATATTCGCGACATCCCGACCGACTCTCGCACGGGGAAGACAACCCTCGCGGTGCGCCTCGGCGATCGACTGTCGCGCCGCGCCTACGCGGTCTGCCTGGTTCTTGCCGTGCTCTGCGCACCTGCGGCGATGATCGGCTCCGGAGCAGCATCACCTGTTGTTGCCGGCGTTTCCGCCGCGTTAGTGATGGCGAGCGCACTGACGGCTCGCCCCATGCTTACCGGTGCGAGCGGTCGAGACCTCATTGCGGTTTTGCGTAACACCGGGATGCTCACTCTCGCCTACGGCGTGCTGCTCGCCATCGTATTCATCTGTACTCCCCTGTAGCGGCTACCCGATAGCCGGTACCATATGGCACCACACAGCAAAGCCAACGGTGCAGCACAGTCACACGGCACACACTGACAACGAAAGGACACTTTCCACCATGGTTCGCGTCGCACTTGTCGTCGCTGGTCTCGCGCTGACGATCTACGCCGTCGCCGACTGTGTGCGCACACCCGCAGAATCAATGCCGGCACGCATCCCCAAAGCAATGTGGATCATCCTTGCACTACTGTTCTTCCCGATTGGCTCGATCGCGTGGATTATTGTTTCCCGCGTCAGCCAAGCGGAAGAAAACGAGGGGAAAATCAGGCGAACCGTATGGTCCTCACCAACCCCGGACACGCAACACGCCGGCGTTCACGCCCCAGACGATGATCCCGAGTTCTTGTGGAAACTCGAAAAGCAGATCCGTGAGGAACGTGCGCGCCGGCATGCCGAGGATCACGATGACGACAGCGCTACCGATCGTGAGGCTGCCGAGGACGACAGCGAGTCACCGAATCACGACCGCTAGGACAGTGCAATCACCCGATCGGCAAGCGCCTCAACATCACGCGGATCGTGTGTGACAAGCACCGTGGTGATACCACGGCAACGTGCCCGCACCTGAGTGCGAAACAGCTCGACCGATGCCGCGTCCAAGGCGACGCTTGGCTCGTCGAGAAGCACCACTTTCGGCGTGGTGACGAAAGCGCGTGCGAGTGCGGTGCGCTGCGCCTGACCTCCGGAAATCCGCATCGGCATGGCGTCCACCGTGTCACCCAACCCCCAGCGTTCGAGTTCTGCTCGCGCACGCCGGCGCGCCTCTGTGCGCGCCACCCCGCGACATTCGAGAGCGAACGCGACATTGGCAATCACGCTCATGTGGCGAAACAGCACCGGGCGCTGCGCGAGCACGACGATGTCAGTTGTCCCGATCTCACGCGCTATCCGCTCACACTGTCCCTCTTCACGCGGCAGCGCCTGAGCATCATCCTCCCACCAGCGCACGTCGATAATCGCGTCATCATCGACGTCGAGGGTGCTGGCAAGTGCCGACAGCAGCGTAGTTTTACCGCTACCGTTTGGCCCGGTAATCGCCGTCGTGACACCCGGTTCAATCGACACGGTGACGTCCACACCGCGTTGTGGCACGGTCACGTGTGCGTCGCAGCCAATACTCGACGACGAAGCCCTTGGTATCGCGTCGGAAACTCCATCTCCCGTACCGGGACTGTCGATTCTCGCGCGACTCAGGAAACGATCCTCGCGCCCAGAACGCCACGCATGCGCTAGCGAAAAAATCGCGTCGGCAACGCGCGGTGAAGCGAGAAGACGCGATACGAGCAGAGCGAAGAATGCCACCGCGAGAAGCACCACAGACAGAGCCACAGCCGAGTCAGTGTCCACTTCACGCTGGAGGTAAATCTCGAGCGGGAGGGTTCGGGTGACACCTTGGAGTGAGCCGGCGAAAGTGAGTGTGGCACCAAATTCACCAGCGCTGCGTGCAAAAGCAAGTGCGGTGGCCGAAGTCAGAGCCGGGATCATCAGTGGGATCGTCACGCGGGTGAGAATCTGACGCCGGGAGGCACCGAGAACGGCAGCTTCGTCCTCCTCCGCATGTCCACGTGCGCGGATCGCCGACTCCAGGGAAGTGACGACAAAGGGAACGGAAACGAATACTTGGGCGATCACGACAGCCATGGTGGTGAACGCGACGGTCACGCCGAAAATGTCAAGCCCGCGCCCGATCAACCCATAGCGCCCCCAGGTGGACAGCAGGGCGATACCGGCAACGACCGGCGGCAGCACCATCGGCAAGGTGACGAGGAGCCTCACCACCGTTGGCACAATCCCCTCGGGAGCGCGTGCCAGCCAGATCGCTACCGGTGTTCCCGCCACGATAGCGATAATCGTGGATGCTACGCAGGTTCTCACCGACAGGCTCAGTGCATCGAGGCTGGCTTTCGTCAACACCGTGTGGAGAACACCGGGCGTTCCCCCGCGAATCATCAGTGCCACGATGGGGATGGTGAGGAAAGCCACCACCATCCCCATCGCAATGGGCACCCATGTCGGAGGTGCTGAGTTTACCCGCCGGTAAGGCGCACGCACCTCAGAGGTCATCGCCTCACGGCGATTGCGGCCGTGAATCATCGCACGACGGTGAAGCCGTACTTCTCAAGGATGCTCTGCCCCTCGGGGCTGAGAACAGCGTCGACAAACGCACGTGCAGCATCCTTGTGCTCAGCCTTGGTAACAATCGCAATGGGATAGCGGTTGACGACCTTATCCGCGGCAGCGACGTCAACAGTCTCGACAGCATCCCCTGCTGCAGCGGCATCGGTGCGGTACACGAGACCGGCGTCAGCCTCGCCGCTTTCCACCTTCCCGCGCACGTCAGTCACTTTCTGTTCCTCTGACACCGGCGACAGCGTCACACCGAGTTGTGAGGCGAGTTCCGCCGTGGCGCGACCGCACGGCACCTGCGGGGCACAAACGACGAGTTTTGCTCCGTCGAGAGATCCATCGAGCCCCGTAATGTGAGCCGGGTTTCCCTTGGGCACAATGAGGGCGAGGATATTCGAGGCGAAAATTTCAGGTTCTTCAACCAGTTTCGCCTCTGTTGCCTTCGTCATGTTCTTTTCATCAGCCGAGGCGAAAACATCGGCGGGAGCTCCGGCGTTGAGCTGTTCGACCAGGGTAGATGATCCCTCAAAAGAAAACGTCACGTCGTAGGCGTCGCCGAGCACTTTGTGCGCAATCTCGGGAAATGCTGCGTTAAGTGACGCAGCGGCGAACACAGTCAACGGCTGCTTGTCGACGTTACTCATGCTCGCGGAATCGGTGGCCGATGCCGTGCCTGCGGTGGATGCGGAACAACCAGCGGCGAGCGCAGCGCAGGTGACGACAGCAGTCATCGCAGCAAGCACTGACTTCTTCATATGTGAACCTCTTTCCGTGGTTCCTCTCACGCGCACACTCACGTGACAGGGGACAATGTCATAGTGATGAGGGCGTAGCCACCCTCAGGATGATCCGTCACGTCAATCGTGGCGGCACCTCGACTCAGATGCTCCACCATCGTACGCACCATGGTGAGGTGGGCGATGCGAAGCGCGCGCGCCAGTGGCTCGCGAGCAAGCACGATCGGCGCGGAGTCAAGGACGATGGTGTGCGGTGTCGCACCGGGGCGAGCGCCGCAGCCTTGTCCAGCAAGAAAGAGCCGGATTTTGTGGACGTGCACATCGAGTTGTTCGCTGGCGGTGAGGCGTGCGAACACCGAGTGGTCAGGAATATGCATGCGGGCAATCATCGTGTGGGCCCAGCGTTGCCCTAAACGCTCAGCTGCAGTAGTGGGATCGTCACTATCGGCGGTGATGATGTCAAGGCTGGCAGCAATGAAATCGACGAAGTGGTCCTGCGCACCGTTGAGGCTGTGTGGCGCCGCAAGTTCGTAACGCCAGGCTGGTCGACCGCGTGTGCCGCTCATGCGACGATGTTTCGCCACCAGTCCCGCCTCAACGAGAGTGTCGAGTGTTGCGCGCGCCGAATTCGGGTGTATTCCCGCTGTGCCCGCAATGTCGCGGATGGTCGCCTCTCCACCAAGTTGAGCTAAAGTCGCGAGCATGTGACGCCCCGCTGTGCTGACGGTCGTCAGTTTCGCGACGATTGTCGACAGTCCCCCCTCAGCTCGATTGTGCTGCGCGTCAGGGTACACGGAGGGATCATACGCACTCCCTCTGCTATGGTGATCGCGCTCCGCGACTGTCGAGACCTCGGTTCCTCCCAGCTGACCCACCGGTCACGCTCCGTGCGGGTTCGCCTGTCCGCCCTGCCCCGAGCCACGAGTGTTTCCCGCGCGCCCCCCGCGAACCGGAGCCCATCCGCGGCGTTCCTCGGTGGTCTGAGTGGCTGCCGAGCGTGAACGGTAGATGATGGCGGGGCGTGCCACGTACCCGACCGGCGGGGTGACAGCGTGGACGAGGCGTGTAAAAGGCCAGACAGCAAACAGCACTAATGCCGCCACGATGTGAAGTTTAAATGTCACCGGCACGTCCTCCATCACCGCCACATTCGGTTGGAGCATAAAAATCGAACGGAACCACACGGAGATCGTTTCTCGGTAGTTGTACCCGCCCTCGGGACCGAGGATTTGATTCGCCACAGTGGCTGTGGCGCCGAGAACAATCGGGATGACGAGCAGCACGTACATCACGAGGTCGTTGCGTGTGGTCGCTAAACGCACTGACCGGTAGACGACGCGCCGGTAGATCAACCCCCCGAGACCGATCACGGTAACAACACCAGCGACAGTACCGCCGATTGTCGCCACAAGATGATACAGGTGGTGTGAGACGCCGAGAGCCTCAGTGAATTCCTCGGGGAATATCAGCCCCATCGCATGACCCGCAGCGACGGCAAGAATCCCAAAATGGAACATCGGGGACGCTGCGCGCAAAATCGGACCTTCATAGAGTTGGGAGGAACGCGACGTCCATCCGAACTGGTCGGTGCGCCACCGCCAAATCAAGCCGGCAATCATCAACGTCAACGCAATGTAGGGCAATACTGCCCACAGCAGTTGGTTCATCGCAGGTTCACCTTCCCTGTCATGTTCATTTCCGACACGCTCAACACATCGGCGAGGCGACCGGTTACCATCGCCGGGACGGGATTGTTGGGCGTCAGCGCTGAATCCACGCCGACCATTTCGCTAGGCGGACCGGTGCGGATGAGGTGGCGCACGTGTTCCATCGTCGCCTCGTCAACGTCGGGCAGTACGTGTCGCAACGCGTCGAGAACATGCGCCCACGGCGATTCGAGACGAGCCAATGCCAGTGCGAGAGTTTCAATCCCTTCGCGATGCGCGGCAATGACCCCCTCGACGAGGGCTCTGTCCTCGCCTGTCGAACGCCACGCAAGTTCGAGGACGCTGGGGAGATAATCGGGTAGCACTTCGTCGGCGATCTCCCATCCGACCGCGCGGTAGAGGTCGCGGAAAATACTCAGTGCGATACCGCGTTGGCGGGTGTCGCCGGTGAGATAGTACGACAGTTCGAGGCAGCAGCGGCGACGCTGATCAAAGGTTTCAACGTATGCGCATTCGACACCGCGACGCCCGACGCAACGCGCCCATTCGACGAATGCAGCCAGCTCACGTGCCGCCGGGCAGATGGTCTCTCGCCCCCCGGTTGCCGCGCTGCCGTGGCCAACACACCACTGATCGACGGTGTCGATAATGTCGTCCCAGTCCTCACCGGGATAGTCGAGCAACAGCGCCGAAATGCGGTAAACGCCGAGCGCCGCATCGTCGAATGTCACGTGGCCGAGCATCGGATCCTCTCCCGCACCGGTTCCCTCAATGCGGACACTGTCATCCACGGTGCCGCCCAATCGTCACGGGAACGGGACGCGACCCACTCGTAGCGTCACCGACGCTACCCGCGCGAACGCCACTGCCGCTACAGCCGGCGCCCCCCTCACCGACGGGGCACAGATACGGTGTCGGTGTGCG
Source organism: Actinomycetes bacterium (assembly GCA_023420745.1). Classification (GTDB taxonomy): domain Bacteria; phylum Actinomycetota; class Actinomycetes; order Actinomycetales; family Actinomycetaceae; genus Gleimia. Next base: position 1,485 of record JAEZVQ010000195.1, on the reverse strand, counting down.
CTGCATTTCCGGGTGAGTTGTCGGTAGCACATACCGGTCGTCATACTTGGCGATCGCGAGCAGGCGGTACATCGCACGCACCTCGTCCTCGCTCATGCCGACAGCTGCGGGGATTTCCGGATTCGGCTCCTCCCCCATGGTGACATCACGCATGTAGGAACGCATCGCGGCCAGTCGGCGCAGCGACTTTTCTACGGGACGCGGATCACCGGCGGTAAACAACCCGGCGAGGTAGTCAAGCGGGATCCGCATCGTCGCCACCGCGGTGAGCAAAACCCGATAGTCTTCCGCGTCAACACCCTCGGCACTCACCGCGTCGACAACCGGTGACAGCGGCGGGATGTACCACACCATCGGGAGTGTGCGATATTCGGGGTGCAAGGGCAGCGCCAGCTCATAGTCGACGATCAACCGGTACGCCGGCGACATCAGTGCGGCTTCAATGAAGTCCTCGGGAATCCCCGATTCGCGTGCCGCAGCCTGCACCTGCGCGTCCCTCGGGTCAAGGATGAGGCTTCGCTGGGCGGCGTACAGATCACGTTCGTCCTCGACCGCGGCCACCTCACCGACGCGATCCGCGTCGTAAAGCACCACACCGAGGTAGCGCAGCCGCCCCACACAGGTTTCGGAGCACACAGTCGGCTGACCGATTTCGATTCTCGGGTAGCACAGCGTGCACTTTTCCGCTTTACCCGTGTGGTGGTTGAAGTACACCTTCTTATACGGGCATCCGGACACGCACATGCGCCACCCGCGGCACGCATCCTGGTCAACGAGAACGATGCCGTCCTCACTGCGCTTATACATCGCACCCGAAGGACAGGAGGCGACGCACGTGGGGTTGAGACAGTGGTTGCAAATGCGCGGCAGGTAGAACATGAAAGTCTCTTCGATGCTCGTCTTCACCTGCATATTGATACGGCGCAGCACCGGATCATCGTTGACGGTTTCCACCGAGCCACCGAGGTTGTCATCCCAGTTGGGCCCCCATTCGATGGTGTCCATCGGCTGACCGCTGATCTGCGAACGCGCCTGCGCGACGGGCAGTGCGTGCGACCCGGCGGGGGCGGACAACAGCTTGTCGTAATCGTAGGTCCACGGCTCGTAGTAGTCCGCAATCGTCGGCATCTGCGGGTTGGCGAAGAGCGAGGCGAGCTTCTTCACCCGTCCACCCGATCGTGGAACGAGGTCGCCGCGCGCGGTGCGCACCCACCCGCCTTTCCACTTCTCCTGGTCTTCCCACTGGCGCGGGTAGCCGACACCGGGTTTCGTCTCGACGTTGTTGAACCACATGTACTCGGTGCCTTCGCGGTTCGTCCACGCCTGTTTGCAGGTCACCGAACAGGTGTGACACCCGATGCACTTATCGAGGTTCATCACCATGACGACTTGGCTCATCACCCTCATCAGAACTGCACCTCCTGGCTGCGGCGTCGAATCACTGTCACTTCGTCTCGCTGGTTCCCCGTCGGCCCGATGTAGTTG
>JAEZVQ010000177.1 GCA_023420745.1 Actinomycetes bacterium | reverse complement strand
AAGCGTTGCACTATCCACTGCGGTGTCTGCGCCAACGGGTCGATTCCACGCACGATTCGAGTACAGAATCGGTCGCAGCCGACGTAGCCGCGGATGGGCGCTTCGTCGCGAACATGGACGGGGAAGCCGCCGTCGGTGGTGCGCGTGGCGTTGATCGACGCGAGTGCGGGATCGCGGAACGTGGCACCAGTTGAATGCGAGTATTCGCGGGCGACGCCACGCATGGAGAAGCAGTATCCGCGGTCCGGGGTGACGTTGATTTCGAGGATTTCTTCGCCCAGCCCGAGCATGCCGATGAGGTCTTCACCCGGCGCGGGGATTTCCTCGGCAGCAAAGCGTTCGGTCAGTACGATAATGCCGTTGTGCTCATCGGATAGCCCCAGCTCGCGTTCCGAACAGATCATGCCGTCGGAGATATGCCCGTAGGTTTTGCGCGCCGAAATCTCGAAGTTCCCGGGCAGTACCCCGCCGGGGAGAATGACGCACACGAGGTCACCTTCGCGGAAATTGTGTGCACCGCAGATGATCCCACGTGAGGGAAGGTCACTCGGCTCTTTTCCTTCGCCTGGCGCGTCGTTGTACGGACCGACGTCGACGCGACAGTAGTTGATGACCTTGCCGTTCTTTTGCTGCTCGGGAACCATGGTCAACACGCGACCAACAACGAGAGGACCTTTCACTGCAGCCGTGTGAATGGTCTCTTCCTCCAAGCCGACTTTCACCAGCGCGGCGGCAAGGGTTTCCGGCGTGGTGCCGGGAAGAACGTCGACATGATCTTTGAGCCATGAGATCGGAACATTAGGCATGGCGGATCCCCTTTCCGGTGGAGCCGAACTGGAGCGAAAAGCGCTGGTCTCCTTCAACGATGTCGTGCATGTCGGCGATGGAGTGGCGCAGCATCAGTGTGCGTTCAAGCCCCATTCCGAAAGCGAAGCCCGTGTACACGTCGGGGTCGATACCGCAGGCGCGCAGCACATTGGGGTTGACCATTCCGCAGCCGCCCCATTCGATCCACCCGGCTCCGCCTTTCTTCTGCGGGAACCACAGATCCATTTCCGCGCTCGGCTCGGTAAACGGGAAATACGAGGGGCGCAGTCGCGTACGCGCCTCGGGACCGAACATCGCGCGCGCGAAGTGGTCGAGGACTCCTTTGAGATGCCCCATGGTCAGTCCTTTGTCCACGGCGAGACCTTCGACCTGGTGGAACACGGGGGTGTGCGTGGCGTCGAGCTCGTCGTCACGGAAGACTTTTCCGGGGCAGGCGACGTAGACCGGCAGCTCGCGTGAGAGCATAGTGCGCGCTTGGACAGGCGAAGTGTGGGTGCGCATGACGAGGTTGGATTCCTCGGCGCGTGCGCTGCCGATGCTGCGACCGTCGATATAGAAGGTGTCTTGCATCTGGCGCGCCGGATGGTCGATGTCGAAATTCAAAGCGTCGAAGTTGAACCACTCGTGTTCAACTTCGGGGCCTTCCGCAATGTCCCACCCGAGGGACACGAAGAAGTCGCCGACCTCTTCCATCAGCACCTGGAGTGGGTGGCGTGCGCCTTGTGGGGTGCGCTGCGCGTAGGCGGTGACGTCGACCGCTTCGGCTTCGAGGAGCTGGGCTTCGTGGCGTGCCTTGACGACCTCGTGGGTGCGCTCGGCAACCCCGTCGATTGCCCGACGTGCGGCGCCGACGATTTTCCCTGCGGCAGCACGGTCGGTGGGCGCGAGTGTCCCGATAGCTTTCGACGCGAGTGCAATCGACGAGCTGTCGCCAAGATGCTGGCGTTTTGCCTGCGTCCATTGCTCAAGTGTGTGGGCGGTGTCGAATGCATCGACAGCGGCGCGCACGAATGTGTCAAGTTGTGCGCTGTCGAGCGGGTTGATGTCGTCGTTCACGGTGTCTTGCGCCATCTCACGTCCTCATCCGTTTTTCTGCGTTTCTACGATACCGCCCGCCCACCCCGTTCCAGAATTCCTGGGCTCTGTCTTGCGCACGATTGGCGACGCGGCGTCGCACAATCCGCGCAAGACAGAGCCCAGGGGACGCCGGAAGAGTATCGCTCCTTTCTCTCTCAACCATCACCGTCGCACACCTCACGTCTTCGACGCCGCATAATGGGACTATGAGTGATACTTCTCAGCCGACTCGCCGCCCGATGTTTGTCGAACCTCGTCAGTGGCGCGTCCACCACCTCGCGGCAGCGAAAGCCGCCAACCGCCCAATCACGATGCTCACTGCCTACGACGCCCTCACCGCGGCGATCATCGCGGAGGCAGGAATCGACACCATCCTCGTCGGCGACTCACTGGGCAATGTGGCACTCGGCTATGACTCGACAATCCCCGTCACAATCGACGACATGGAGCGCGCCACCGCCGCGGTGTGTCGCGCTGTCTCACGCCCATTCGTCATTGCCGACCTCCCATTTGGCAGCTACGAGGCGGATCCGGTCACCGCGTTCAGCTCGGCGGCTCGCCTCATCAAAGCTGGTGCTCATGCGGTGAAACTCGAGGGGGGAACACCACGGTGTGACACGGTGCAGCTGTTGACTTCTTCCGGGATTCCCGTCGTCGGGCATCTCGGTTTCACACCGCAATCAGAACATATCCTCGGCGGGCCCCGAGTTCAGGGTCGCGGTGACGACGCTGCTGACCAACTCATTGCCGACGCACACGCCCTCGAAACAGCCGGCGCATGCATGCTCGTCCTCGAACTTGTCCCCGCTCCTCTCGCACAACGTATCACCGAGGAACTGACGATTCCAACCATCGGAATTGGCGCCGGTCCGCACACCTCGGGTCAGGTGCTGGTGTGGTCCGACATGGCGGGCATGAGCGAGTGGACGCCGACTTTCGTTCAAAAATTTGGCGACGTCGGTTTGGAACTCAGCCGCAGCGTGCAGCGCTACTGCGAGGCTGTCCGCGGCGGGACTTTTCCACAACCGCACCACTATAAAACCTCGTAGTACGTGACCCCACAGATCACCCTCCACACCACCGACACGAACGGCGACATCTCATGACCACACTTGCTGAACGCGCTCCATTGGGCACGACGAAACCGGGAATCATCTCACCTCGGCGCCATGTTCCGAACACGATTGATCGCCCCGAGTACCTTTTCCACGACGGCCCAGAAGTCGTGACGGCGTCAGATATCAAGTCTGAGGAGACCGTTGAAAAAATCCGCGTGGCAGGCGCGATTGCGGCTGGTGCGCTCGCCGCGGCAGGTCGAGCGGTCGCACCGGGGGTGACGACCGACGAGCTCGACGTCATTGCACACGATTACATCATCAGTCACGGCGCCTATCCGTCGTGCTTGGGCTACATGGGGTTCCCAAAATCGGTGTGCACATCGGTCAACGAGATTATCTGCCATGGCATTCCCGACGATCGACCGCTGCACGAGGGCGACATTGTCAACATCGACGTCACCGCGTATTTCGATGGTGTTCACGGAGATACGTGCGCGATGTTCACGGTTGGCGAGGTCGATCTCGAATCGCAGCTCCTCATTGAACGCACGCGGGAAGCGATGATGCGAGGAATCAAGGCGATTGCTCCCGGTCGTGAAATCAGCGTGATTGGGCGCGTGATCGAAAAATATGCCAAGCGGTTTGACTATGGCGTTGTCCGCGATTACACCGGGCACGGTGTCGGCGAAGCGTTCCATTCGGGGCTGATTATCCCGCACTACGACACCTCCCCGACCCCGTCGATCGTGATGGAAGAAGGGATGGTTTTCACCATCGAGCCCATGCTCACGCTCGGCACCGAAAAATGGGTGCAGTGGGACGATGGGTGGACGGTGGCGACAGCGGATCGTTCACGAACCGCGCAGTTCGAGCACACCGTTGTTGTCACGGCGGATGGCGCGGAGATTCTCACGCTCCCACCCGCTGAATAGGGCAAGGTGAGCACCCGCACGCGCACCTCGGACGGCTAGCCCGCGGTGACGACGGTGATCTGAGTGCGTTTTCCCTCGCGCGTGACTTCGACGTCGGTCACCGTGTGGCACGAGGTATTCGCCGAGGTCGTTGCGGTGACGGGTGCGCGAAGGTGATCAATCGCCGCGTCAATCATGTCATTGTCATCGTGGTCGACAGTGGCGCGGCCGACAGCGGCATCGATGATCGCTCCAACCAGGAGCCCTCGGAAATATTTGGCGTGATGCGATACCACGGCACGGCGCCCGTTGGTCTCTCGCACGGCGTCAACGGTGATGAGCCGAGTGCATTGTGTCGGGGAGATCGGCATCGCTTGACGGTAGGCGCCGGAGCGACAATCAACAACAATTTGTCCGCCTGTGATCTCCGTGACATGTTCGCTTAGTTGACCTTTCCAAAACTTCCCGAGCGTCCCGATTTCAGGCAGAGCCACGGAGATTGACAGTCGATAAGCGGGGATCGGAGTCGAGATCGAGACCAATCCGAATAGCGCCGATTGCACGAGGATCTCGAGTTCGGGAAGGCGTGGCGTGCCACGAAGGTGTCGGCTCATTTGCGCGGCGTCATACAGAACACCGTCGTAAACGTCGTACGCAGGCGCGCAGCAGGCGTCTCGCAATGCGGTGTTCGCGTCAACTTGTGCGCGGATCCGTTCGCCGACCTTGAGAATATCGAGGGCATCGTTTCGTTTCGAGGTGGCAATGAGATTATCGAGCACAGCGTTGCGGGCATTGAAAAGCTCGCTGGCAAGCGGATCTACCTGAGCAAGGTCGAGAGGCACACCATGAACCGGAGCTTTCTTCGTCTCCGACGGTGGAAGCAGGATCAACATTGCACCGATCCTACCTCCCTTCTCCCCGTGGGCTCTGTCTTGCGCACGATTCGCGACGCGACGTCACACAATCCGCACATGACAGAGCCTACGGGGTGTGTGAGTAGCGGATAGTGCTCAGAACACATAGGCTTGTCTTCGGATGAGCTGACCGGATGGTCGCGACGATTGTCGAGGAAAGTCCGGACTCCATAGGACACGATGGTGGCTAACGACCACCCGGGGCAACCCGCGAGATAGTGCCACAGAAAATAAACCGCTCCACTGGAGTAAGGGTGAAACGGTGGTGTAAGAGACCACCAGCGGCTTGGGTGACCAAGTCGGCTAGGTAAACCC
>JAEZVQ010000175.1 GCA_023420745.1 Actinomycetes bacterium | reverse complement strand
CTATTGGCATGAGCACAGGCGGAAAGCCGAGGGAAGGCTACCGTCGCCACGGGGAATGCGAGAATCCCGTAGGGCAGCCAGTACACCGCTTGGACGTATTGGAAGATCGCCACCGTCCCCTCTGCTCCCCACGAGCGCATGAGGTAGAGGTTGACGATGACGGCAAGCTGCTGTGCGATCAGCCCTATCACGCCGGCTGCGCCGAGTGCCGCCGCGCGACGCACGTCCTCGCCACTCATCCACCACGCGGGGCGCAACCGGATGCCGAGCCTCCATACGGGCACGACCAGCGACAGTGCCATCACCGCCACCGCGGCAGTCGTACCCCAGGCGAGGATCAGTACGGCCTGTTGCGTGTCCAGAGTGCCGCTGTTGACCGCCCCGTACAGCGCATAGGTAGCGATGGCAATGAGTGACGACCACAGCGGCGCGAGTGCCGAGGCAAGGAATTTTCCGTGAGATTGGAGGATTCCGGTGAGCACGAGTGTCACGCCGTAGAGCGGGATTTGCCATGCGAAGACGCTGAGGAAGGTGGTAATCAACAGGTGCTGGCTGGCGTCGTCGGCTGCCTGGGGAACGGGGATGAGGTCAGCGATACTGTCCACGTTGAGGAACACCACGATAGCGACGATGCTGAGGATCCCTACCACCCAGGTCAACAGTGCGGAGGCGAGGTGTTCAACGTCGCGACGAGTGCGGTGAACAATCGCGGCTGACAGCAGCGGGACAGTAATCCCGGCGAGCGCACCGCCGACGACGATTTCAAAAACGATATTGGGGATCTGGTTGGCGCTCGCATACGCTCCGGCTTCAGCACCGGATCCCACGAAGGCACCTTGGGCGAGCCATCGAAGGAACCCCACGCCGCGTGCACCGGCGGTGGCAAGAGCGACGACACCGATGGAGCCAATGCCGATTCGCCTCGCCCACGCTGCCGACGATCGAGTGCCGGATGAGGGAGTGGGTGTGGTTGCTTGGCTCATCGCCCCCACCGGTCGATGGCACGTAGCGCTGGCGTGGAATCAATGACGTGGGAGAAGCTGACAAATTCGGACGCGATTGTCAACGCCACGGACGTCGCGGCGCATCCCAGGCGCATCCCGCGCGAAGGGATCTTCGCAATCATTGTCCCGACCTGCATTCCGAGCGCGTTCGCACCGGTATCCCCCATCATGGTGCGACCGTTGAGGTCATCAACCACGATGACGGCAAGCGTGGCGAGGGCGCGTGAGGCATGTGCTCGTGTCGAGCGCGACGCCATCCCGAGTGCCGATAGTGCGCCGGCAACTTTCACGGCTCGCCCGGGACGCAGGTCGAAGAGATTAATGAGGTTCGTCGTGGCGGCAATTCCCACGGTGTCGATGACAATGTCGACACCGTGGCGTCGTTCGCGACTTGCCGTCAACACGGCGTATCCCAGTGCCGCCGCGCCCACTCCGACAATCTTGATCACGCCGGTCGTCACATGACCGTGAGCGAGCGCGCCGAGATGCCCGTGCAGTCCTTTCGCGGTGACGTCACCGTCGTGGCGCCCGCGGTCAATGTCGTCGAGGAACCCCGCACCTCCCGCGGTTGCGACGGCCAGCGCTGTCCCCACGTCACGAGCAGGGAGAGCACCGGCGGTCAGTCCGGTGGTTATCGCGACACCCTCGTTGAGGCTGACTTCACGACCGGAGAAATTGCGTCGACGAAGACGTGGGGCAGCGTAGGTCGCCGCAGCGGTGACTCGCGCACACAGCGCGGCAGCGACGGCACCGGTCATCATCACGGTCAGTCCCCCGTCGTCGGTTGCGCGCTTGGCTGTGCGCTCGGTTGAGCGCTCGGCTGCGCGGTCGACGACGCGCCCGGCAGAGGCGGAATCGGTGCTTCAGCACCCTCGGCAAACCCATAGGCTCGTGCAGCTGCTCCCGCGCTAGGCAAGGCAAGCACGGTAGTGACGTTCCCCATCGTCGTTCCAATGGTGTCCACGGTGGTCACTGCTGCTTTGCTTGCGCGCAGCAGCGCGACAATCCCTTCTTTGCCGGCAGCATCCCCCATGACGACCGCGGAACGCGGGGCGTTTGAAGCGGCAACGGCGAGGTCAATCAGCGCCTGCGGATCAGTCGCTTTCGCAGGATCCGCACTGGCATCACTCGGCGTGGGTTCAGTGGCGTCCGGTGCCGCCTCGGATGTCGTATCGCCGTCCACATTCGCCGACTGACTCGGTGCACCAATGATGATGATCGCGTTGGCAACCTCGTCGCCGTCGATGGTGACTAGCGTGTTGTCACTGTCGCTGAGCATGTCACGCAGCAGCGAGCGTTCTCCATCAGCCGAGGTGAGCACCTGAACCAGCGCCTGTCCCAGCACCGCTCCTGCGGAGGCATCCGCTGCCGGCGCAGTAGCGAGGTGCGAGGCGATCGGAGCCGACAGCGACGTCCTAAACTGGCTCAGCTCTTCGGAATACCACGAACGCTGCACTGTCGCCGTTGTCGCCACACTGCCGCCCGCCGTCGAAATCAGCGAGATCACAGCATCGATATCCTCGCGCCGTGTGTCATCAAAGGCAACGATCGCAACGCTCACGCCGTTGAGCGTGCCGGGAAGGTACTCGTCGGCGAGCGTGGCGATCCACTCGTTGCGCTGGTTGACATCCACGCGCATCCGTTCGATTTCAGCGGTGGTTTGTTCCTGGGCTTCACGCAGTGACCGCACCTGACCGGTCAGCCCCGACGCGATCGGATCCTGAAGCGGCCCCGCGCCGAGCACCACACCAATGGCGAGGGCGAGGAAAACAGCAATCAGGGAAACCAGGTGGTAGCGGAAATCAACCACTATGCACTCCAATCAGGCGTTCGGGATTCCAGGGGCGAGACCAATCCAGCCTCGCACGATATTGAACAGGTCGGTGATGTGGACGAGAAGAATCGACAGCAGTGTTTGCCCCGCCGGGGTCATGGCAATCGCCATCATCAGGGCGAGGATACCGGCTGCTGAGAGCATGAACAGCTGCCACGATGAGATTCTCGTGCGGTACAGACGCGACACGCCTTTCGCATCGACGAGTTTTGGCCCGACGACGAGGCGAGTAAAAAATGTCGACGCCATGCCGGATCGTCCCTTGTCGAGGAACTCAACGAGCGTCGTGTGGGTACCGAGAGTGACGATGAGGCTCGCCCCTTTGGCATCGCCGAGGATCATCGCCGCGTCTTCTGACGTGCCGGTGGCGGGGAACACCACGTGGTCGACTCCGACACGCTGGACGCGATCGAGCCCCGGCGCGGTGCCATCGCGGTAGGCGTGGACAACGATTTCCGCACCGCACAGCAACGCTTCGTCAGATACGGAATCCATATCGCCGACAATCATGTCAGGGGTCAGCCCCACTTCAAGCAGGGCATCCGCTCCCCCGTCAACGCCGACGAGGATGGGGTGAAAGTCGCGAATATAGGGTTTGAGTGTCAGCAGGTCATCTTTGTAGTGGTAGCCGCGCACCACGACGAGCATGTGGCGTCCACGAAACTTGGTGCGTACCTCGGGGATCCCCACGGAGTTGAGCAGAAGGTCGCGTTCACGCGACAAGTACCCCATGGTGTTGGCGGCGAACGCTTCAATCTGGGAAGCCATCCCCTCTTTTGCCTGTTCCAACGCCGCTGCATTGAGTTCGTGAGTTTGTCGTACCCCTTCAGCGATCAGCGCATCGCCGCGGTACACGCGGTTGTCCTCGATGCGCACGTGATCGCCTTCAACGAGGGTCATCACATCGGGACCGAGATCGTCAACGAGGGGGATCCCCGCGTCGAGCAGGATGCTCGGACCGAGGTTGGGATAGCGCCCGGTTGTTGATTTCGCAGCGTTGAGGACCGCACTCGGTTCGGTCGCGACTAAGGATTCGGCGGCCACGCGGTCGAGGTCGGCATGGTCGATGACCGCAATATCACCACGCCGGAGTCGGCGGGCCAGTTTCTTCGTCCGTTCGTCAACGCGCGCTGTTCCGGCACACTCGGAAGTCTGCGTCTCGCGCTGCCCTTTGGAAAACAGTCTCACGGCGCCAATTGTGCCACTTTCACGTCTTCAAGCAGTTCAGCCGCGTGGGCGCGTGCCACACTCGAATCCGGTGTGCCTGACAGCATCCGCGCCAGTTCATCGACGCGTTCGTCTTCGGATACCTCCCGCACGCTCGTCGTCGCCCCATCCTTTTCAATCACCAGGTGGTGGTCTCCCCAGGCGGCAACCTGCGGCAGGTGCGTCACGACGATGACCTGTCGATGGCGCGCCAGTTTGCCCAGTCGGGCGCCGACTTCTCGCGCTGCGGCGCCACCAACGCCAGCATCGACCTCGTCAAAAATTAGCGTGGCACCACCGGTTGATGCCTCGCCATTGGGGCACATCGACGTTGAGCCCTGAGCGTCAGCGTGTGAACGGCTCGCCATCGCGACCTCAATGGCGAGCATGACGCGCGACAGTTCACCGCCTGATGCTCCTCGAGCAATCGGCGCGGGAGCAAGATCCGGGTGGGGTTGCAGCAGCATCTCAATGTCGTCAACACCATCCGATCCGGGCTTGTCCCGCCTGGTGACGCGAATCAGGAGGTGAGCATGTGCCATGGCGAGCGCGTGAAGCTCCTCATCGATGGCCGCACTCAGCTGCTGCGCCAATGCCACGCGCGCTTCACTGAGTTTTTCTCCCTCATCGAGGACACTTTGCTGCGCCTCGACGAGTGCGGCGTCGAGTTCTTCGAGTGTCGCGTCGCGGTGGTGGAGTTCGTCGAGTCGGCGCCGCGCATCATCGGC
>JAEZVQ010000164.1 GCA_023420745.1 Actinomycetes bacterium | reverse complement strand
GTCCACTTCGGTGGAGCCTCGCCCTCTCGCCGTATCTCGGTGTCGCTACGCGATGAGACGGGTGGCAGCTTAGCGCGGGGAAACGACAGATTAGCGCACGGATGGTGACGCGGCGCACTCGCCGGCGCACAATCATCGTGTCGAAACGCATGGCGCAACGGGGGGGCGCCGGGCAAGGATGCCGGGTGCGAAAAACGAAGGCGAGGATTGAGACGATGGCGACAGATCTGACGGTGCTCGAAGAAGCGGCACTGACTGCCGGTGCGAGCGTGTGGGATACGCGTGCACTTGCGCACCGCAAGGTTCCTGGAATCGTCCTATCTGATGGGCCGCACGGCGTGCGCCGACAGCTCGGCTCGGGAGATCACCTCGGTATTGCCGTATCGGAACCAGCGACCTGTTTCCCCACCTCGGTGACGACCGCGAACTCGTGGGATCCCGGGCTCCTCGAAGAAATGGGGCGCGCACTCGGGGAGGAGGCTCGTCGCCTCGGCGTCGATGTCATCCTCGGCCCGGGAATCAATATCAAACGCAACCCGCGATGCGGACGCAATTTTGAGTACTATTCCGAAGATCCATTTCATGCGGGGAAGATGGCGGCCGGGCTGATTCGCGGCATTGAGGAGTCCGGTGTTGCCGCCTGCGTCAAGCACTTTGCCGTCAACTCGCAAGAAACCCGCCGGATGGCGTCGAACTCGGTGGTTGACGAACAGACGCTTCGCGAAATCTACCTCACGGCATTTGAAATCGCGCTGCGCGAGGGGCGTCCGCGTGCCTTGATGAGTGCCTACAACCAGGTTAACGGCGTCTACATGCACGAACACCCCCATCTGATTGGGCAGATTCTGCGAGGAGAATGGGGATTCGACGGCATTGTCGTCTCTGACTGGGGTGGGTCGAATGACGCGGTGGCGGCTATCCGTGCCGGATCGACCCTCGAGATGCCTTGCCCCGGCTGGGATTCGGTGCGTCGCGTTGCCGCAGCGGTTGAGGGCGGAAGCCTCGATCGGGCTGCGCTGACCATCCAGGCCGAGCGGATGATTCGGCTTACCCGCAACCTTAGCGCCCAGCGAAGCCCAGAACCGGGGTCGCTCGATGAGGATATGGTGCAACGCCATCACGCTCTCGCCCGTCGCGTGGCGGAAGAATCTGCGGTGCTGCTGGTCAACCGTGAGGTCAACGGCACACCTGCGCTGCCGATCGCGACGGGCACCCGGGTGGCTATTGTCGGTGCCTTCGCCGACACCCCGAGGATTCAAGGCGCGGGATCGTCGGTGGTCAATGCCACGCGCATTGACTCGCCGCTCGCCGCCTATCGTGAGATCTTCGAAGTCGTCGAGTCGATTCCCGGGTACACGGTGGCAGGGGAACGCCACGAGGAGTCGCTGGCACGTATCGACGAGGTCGTGAGCAGTGTCGATGCCGTGATTATCCACATCGGGTTGGATGAAAAGACGGAATCCGAGGGGATTGATCGTTTCGACATCAACCTTCCGGCAGCACAGCTGGAGGCACTCGCCCGCGTATGCGAGGCCGTCGAGACGATCGCGGGAACCGGTGATGCGGGTGAGGGGAGTGAGCCGCGCCGCCCCCGCCTCATTGTCGTGCTCCACGGTGGTGGCGTGGTGGATACCGCGTGGATTGAGCGCGTTGATGCTGTGCTCTACACCGGGTTACCCGGGCAGGCGGGCGCCGGTGCGATTGCCGACCTCGTGTCCGGAGCGAGCGCGCCGTCGGGGCGGATTTCGGAAACCTACCCGCTCAGCGCAGGCGATATTCCCGGTGATGCCGAGTACCCCGCTCAGGGGCGCGATGTCATCTACCGCGAAGGTATCTTCGTGGGATACCGTCACTACACCACCTCGTCGACGCCGGTACGTTTCCCCTTCGGGCACGGCTTGACCTACACCACGTTCCTCTACCGCGACCTCGAGGTGACGCCGACCGGCGTGCGCCTGACGGTCGAGAACACGGGGGAGCGCGACGGGAGCGAAGTCGTCCAGCTTTACGTCGGGATGCCCGAGGGGCACGCTAATCGTCCGCTGCGCCAACTCAAAGGGTTTTCCAAGGTGCGGATTCCCGCGGGAGGGAGCCGCGAGGTCGCAATCGATTTCGATGAGATGACCTTCCGACATTTCGACACTGAGCGCGGATGTTGGATGGTCGAAGGTGGGCAGTGGCTGATTGAGGTGGGTGCCTCATGCGAGGATATCCGCCTGAGCGCAACCCTCGAGGTCGAGTCGGCGACACTGACGCCACCGGTGTCACACGCACAGACGCAGCCTTATTCACGGCACGAGGATGCCAGCGGGAGCGAGGAAACAATCCACGCCAACACGGCGATTGGAGAACTCGTCGATGCGCCCTCCGCGGTGGCACGCCTCGCCGCACGCACCGTCAACCGGATGGAAGAACGCAAACGCCAACGCGGCATCCTCGACCTCAACCTCTTGTTCTTACGCGCCATGCCGCTTCGAGCCTTGGCAAAAATGACGAACGGAATGGTGACTCCGGATATGGTCGACGCCATTGTCACCGTTTGCCGTGGGCACTTCTTCCGCGGAATCACCGATGTGGCACGCAAATTCCTGCGTGCCCGGCGCGCTGACCGACACACAGCAAAGGAGCTTGGACAGTGACTGAACACGAACACCGTGGCGTGAGCGCCAACCCGGTCGTGCGCTGGTGGCGGCGATTTGAGGACAACCATCGCACCATCGCGCAATTCCTCATGTTCTTCATCCTGTCCAACGGGGTGACGGTTCTGCAGTTCATCCTCATGCCCGTTTTCAAATGGATCTTCGGGATGACCACGCTGGTGTCGACCTCATTCCAGTTCCTCCCCCTGGGCTCCACCTCTTCCGGCGCGGTCTACCTCTTCGACTACCCGGCGGGCGCCCTGCCCGAAGGCGGTGGCGGATTGGCGTATTTCCTCGCCGTCCAGATCACCATCGCCATCGCCCAAGTGGTCAACTTCTTCGCCCAACGCTC
>JAEZVQ010000157.1 GCA_023420745.1 Actinomycetes bacterium | reverse complement strand
CAGTCACCATGACTGCCCCTCCACTGACTGAGTTCTCTTCCCGCCTAGGGGTGTAGTGGTCGACGTGAGGAACGTCTTTACCCCACGCGTTCCATGATCAGCTCGCGCACGCGACCAGCATCGGCTTGACCGCGCGTCGCCTTCATCACCGGACCGATCAAAGCCCCGACAGCAGCCATCTTGCCGCCACGAATCTTCTCCACGACGTCAGGGTTATCCGCCATTGCTTGCTCGACGGCTGCGATCAGTGCCGAGTCGTCAGAGACGACCTCGAGACCACGCGCGGCAACGACTTCACTCGGGCTGCCTTCACCGGCGAGCACACCGTCCAGCGCTTGACGCGCAAGCTTGTCATTGATTCGACCGTCAGCGATGAGGCGTTCGAGTTCCGCAATGTCATCGGCACGAACGGGGAGGTCAGGAAGAGCAACCTCGCGTTCCTTGGCGACTCGCGACAACTCTCCCATCCACCATTTGCGAGCCCCAGCGGGCGAGGCACCCGCCGCCACCGTATCTTCGATGAGATCAAGCGCTTCCGCATTGACGACGTCGCGCATCTCCATATCGGAGAAGCCCCACTCTTCGCGCAGGCGCCGACGACGTGCCAAAGGAAGTTCCGGCATTCCGGCGCGGATCTGTTCGACCCATTCGCGTGACGGCGCCAACGGTACGAGGTCAGGCTCAGGGAAGTAGCGGTAGTCTTCCGCATCTGATTTTTCACGTCCCGATGACGTCGAACCGTCCTCCGCGTGGAAATGCCGAGTCTCTTGGACGACGCTACCACCGGCGGCAAGAATCGCAGCCTGACGCGAAATCTCGTAGCGCACAGCCTTGTCGATTGCACGGAAAGAGTTGACGTTCTTCGTTTCCGTGCGAGTACCAAAAGGCGCATCCGCACTCGAACGCAACGACACGTTGACGTCAGCGCGTACGTTACCGCGCTCCATCCTTGCCTCCGACACGCCGAGGGCGCGGAAGATGTCGCGCAGTGTCTGAACGTACTTCGCAGCAACCTCGGGCGCGCGAGCCCCAGCACCCTCGATCGGTCGCGTGACGATCTCGACAAGCGGTACGCCAGCACGGTTGTAGTCAACGAGCGATGAGGTGGCGCCTTGAATACGACCGTCAGCACCGCCGAGGTGCGTATTCTTCCCGGCGTCTTCTTCCATATGTGCGCGTTCAATCTCGACGCGGAAAATCTCACCGTCGTCGAGCTCGACATCAACCCACCCGTCGTAGCAGATGGGCTCGTCATACTGCGACGTCTGGAACGCCTTGGTCAAATCGGGATAGAAGTAGTTTTTTCGTGCAAAACGGCAGTATTCCGCGATCGAGCAGTTGAGGGCGAGACCGATTTTGATCGCGTATTCCACCGCCTTTTCGTTGACGACGGGAAGCGAACCGGGCAAACCGAGCGACACCGGTGTGACGTAGGTGTTGGGCTCGCCACCGAATGCATTGGGTGCCGCGTCGAACATCTTGGTCTTGGTTCCCAGCTCGACGTGCACCTCGAGCCCGAGAACCGGGTCGAACTCGGCTACTGCTTTGTCGTAGTTCATCAGCTTCGTCATCGCTGACCACCGTCTTCCCATTCGCCAGCCGGGCACTTCCCGGCAATATCCTCACCGCTGGTTTCCACGACCTGCGCGACGCGATACATCATGTCGTCGCGACGTGCCGGGGCGATGACCTGGAAGCCCACAGGCAGCCCCTCGCTCAACCCGCACGGAACAGACATCGCGGGCACGCCGGCAAGGTTAGCCGGAATCGTCGCGATATCGTTGAGGTACATCGCCATCGGGTCGTCCATCTTCGCACCGAACTCGAATGCGACAGACGGCGCGGTGGGCGACACAAGGACGTCAACCTCGCTAAATACGCGGTCAAAGTCGCGTTGGATGAGGGTGCGCACCTTCTGCGCTGAACCATAGTAGGCGTCGAAATAGCCTGCTGAGAGCACGTGCGTGCCGAGGATGATGCGACGTTTGACTTCGTCACCAAAACCGGCGCCGCGAGTCGCAGCCATGACGCGCTCAGCGGTGATGGGACCGTCCTCAGGTTCAACTCGCAGGCCATAGCGCACGCCGTCGAAACGCGCGAGGTTCGACGACACTTCAGCGGGCATGATGAGGTAGTACGCGGCGAGTGCGTAGTCGAAGCTCGGGCAAGACACGCGATGCACCGTGGCACCGAGATCTTCGAGCCGCTTGACCGTGTCGTTGAACGCGCCGATAACACCGGGTTCATAACCGTCACCGCTGAGCTGATCGACGACGCCGATGCGCACGCCGTCGAGACGCTCCCCAGCATCGCGTACAACCTCGGTCATAACCGGACCGGGGTCGGGAATCGAGGTTGAGTCCGCAGGGTCGTGCCCACCAATGAGATCGTGGAGCATGGCTGCGTCCTCGACAGTACGCGTCACCGGACCGATTTGGTCAAGCGAGGAAGCCATAGCGATCAACCCGTAGCGCGACACCGCGCCGTAGGTCGGTTTGACGCCAACGGTTCCGGTGACCGCACCGGGCTGACGAATTGACCCACCGGTATCGGAGCCGAGCGCGAGCGGCACCATAAATGCCGCAACTGCCGCCGCGGAGCCACCGCCCGATCCGCCTGGAATTCGCCCGGTATCCCACGGGTTAGTGGTGGGACCAAAGGCGGAGTGCTCCGTTGAGGACCCCATGGCGAATTCATCCATGTTGGTCTTGCCCACAATCGGCAGCTTGGCCGCGCGGATACGCTGAATCACCGTCGCGTCATAGGGCGGCTTCCACCCTTCGAGGATCTTCGACGCGCACGTCGTGTCCATCCCGCGCGTCACCATGTTGTCTTTGATGGCAATCGGGATACCGGCAAGGGGATGAAGATCCTCACCGCGGTCGCGAGCCTCGTCGACCTCGCGAGCCGTCGCGAGTGCCCCCTCCCGATCGACAAGGAGGAATGCATGGACACGGGATTCGCACGCTTCAATACGGTCGAGGCACGCGGCAGTGAGTTCCGTTGAAGTGATCTCACCCGCCCGCAAGAGCTGAGACAGCTCGGCGGCTGATTTCTTCAGCAAGTCGTTCATCGAACCTCACTCTTCGTCAAGAATTTGGGGAACTTGAAATTGACCGTCTTGCGCTTGGGGTGCGCAGGCGAGAACCTCATCGCGGTCGAGGGTGGCTCCGACCTTGTCGGCACGCATGACGTTCGTCAGTGGAATGGGATGCGAGGTCGCGGGAACGTCGGGCGTGGCAACTTCGGACACCTTTGCCACGGATTCCGCTATGACGCCCAGTTCGGAAGTGAATCGTTCGACCTCGTCGTCGGTGAGAGCGAGGCGGGCCAGGGCGGCAACGCGCCTGACCTCCTGTGAAGAGATAGTCGACATGGTGCCCAGTATAGAGAGTTCACTTACAGTGAGTTCACTTCTAGGAGTTCACTAGCGTGCACACCCGTGAGCGCTAGCATGGTGACATGATTCGTTGGCGCCGTGTCTTCCCCACCCCTCGCCGAGCGCTGTCGTGGGCAAAGTATGCGGCGATCGGTTTCGTCACCACTCAACTGTCGGTGGCGGCGGGGCTCACCATCGTCGATGAGGTGCGAAAACGCCGCTCTCCCGGTGGTGACGGTGGTTTTCCCGCGCTACCCCCGCAGCAAGTAACTGTCGGGTCGAATGCACTGACCACATACACGGAGGGTCGTTCCCTCTATCGCGACATGCTCGAGGCAATCGAGAACGCGCGCGAATACATATTCTTTGAGACGTTTATCTGGAAATCAGACCGGGTCGGGCAACGATTCAAATCGGCGTTGATCCGCGCCGCTCACCGCGGCGTTCAGGTCTACTGCATCTATGACGGGTTCGCCAATATCGTGGTCGATCCTCGGTTCAAGATCTTCCCCCGACACCGCAATCTCCATGTCCTCAAGGTTCCCGAGATTCGGATGGGGTTGTTCCTCCTCGATCTGCGTCGCACCGGTCGAGACCACAGGAAAATGCTGATTGTCGACGGAAATGTCGGTTTCGTTGGCGGCTATAACATTGGCTATCTCTATGCGTCGGAATGGCGCGATACCCACGTACGCATCGTCGGGGACGCGGTGTGGGAACTCGAAAACGGTTTCGTCGACTTTTGGAACCACTTCAAGTCACGCCACCAGCCCGCGCTTGACGACCGCGGTGCACGACAGTGGAATGCGTCAATCACCGCGGCGATGAACGACCCGTCGCGAATGCTCTACCCAGTGCGAGGGATCTATCTCGATGCCCTCGAACGCGCCACCGACACGGTGCTGATGACGTCGGCATACTTCATTCCCGACCGAGAAATTCTCCGCGCGTTGAAGGCGGCAGCGCAGCGCGGCGTAACGATACGGATCCTCGTACCAGAAAACTCCAACCACGTCGTGGCCGACTGGGTATCCTCGACTTTTTTCGAGGTTCTCCTGCGCGAGGGAATCGAAATCTGGCTGTACGAACACGCGATGATCCACGCCAAAACTGCGACAGTTGACGGACACTGGTCAACGGTGGGCACCGCGAATATTGACCGGCTGTCAATGTTTGGCAACTTCGAGGTCAATATGCAGTTCATGTCGACTGAGTTTGCGCAGGTGATGCGCACCATCTTCGACAATGATTTGACGACGGCTCGCCGCCTCGAACTCGATCAGTGGGTACGTCGCCCCCTGATCCAACGCGCCGTCGAGCACCTCCTCAAGCCGCTCGCCCCACTGCTCTAGCACCACGTGACGCGGTCTGCGCTCACGCGGGGAGACGAGCAGGTGTTCGCGTCAGGATGCGCGACGAGCGCGTGCCGCACGACGTTTGAGAGCGCGGCGTTCCTCCTCGCTCATGCCGCCCCAGACACCGGAATCCTGGTTGTTATCGAGAGCCCACTGCAGGCACGTTTGCTGCACGCTGCACGTCGCGCACACAGCCTTCGCCTCGGCGGTCTGCACGATCGCCGGACCGGTGTTGCCGATCGGGAAGAACAGTTCCGGGTCGACGGTGAGGCATGCGGCTTTTGAGCGCCAGTCCATCGGGATTCCAATCTCTTTCGCATGTGGTTGCTGCACGATCAAGGCTCGACAGCAACGGGTGGTGAAATGATGTCGTCAAGTACCCACTAGTGTCGCCAGGTTTCACCGCGAAAACAAGAGTTTTTCCCGCACTTTTCCAATATTCCTCTGTGTCAATACTCACGTTCGACGACGAGCCGCCTCATTCTCGGGAGCCACGTCACATTATTTCCCCCTACTCGGCATTATCAGCCCCGGCACCACCGCCCTGATACTCAGACATCGGCGTCACCGGGATGACACATCGGTACCACTCGCTGCCGACGCAGACGCGCGCCTCGATCGCCTCCCGACCCACCTCACTCTCCAATCGACGGGGAGGAGCAGCATCGACAGCGAGAGCGAATCCATTGAGCGACGCCATCGACTCGGTCAGTGATACTAAAGAACGCCATTCTTTGACTGTCAGGCGGCGGGAGTGGTCGATATCAGGGACGACGACAATGTCAGTCGCACTGATGGTCGGTATCGTTGCGCCTCCTGGTGTGCCCGGCATTGTGGGCGCGGACATCGCGCGAATCCCCACAACGTCGACGATGGCGACGGAGTGTGAAGGCGCCGTGCGTTCGATGACGCGGCGAATATTCTCCACCGTTGTCGCCTCGCCTACGCTCCCCTGATCTGCGACCGCAATGGAGGCATGGTGATCAGGTGCGACGAGGATGATCCGCGCGGACGCGGGCTTGTCGCTCGCGTTGAGAATGTCGCCCAGTGAGGGGAGGCCGTCGCGCCCGTTAGCCGCGGTAGCCCCGCTGAGACGCTCGGATGCCGGTAGTGTGAAGAGGCGTTCGAGGTGTCCTCCGGTCGAGAGCGCCGCGCCCTGATATCGCCGGATTCGCGCAGTCGTGTTGACATCGTCGAGAACCTCGACAACCCGCGAACCAAGCGCCATGCTCCGCGCATTCGACGCACTCATGCACAGCGCAACACCCACACTCGAGGGAATCATCGACCGCTGCTCGGGGCTGAACCCAACGATAATGAGACCGCTATGAGGGGATGCGGTGACAGTGTTCCACCAGGAACGCCCCACACCTGCTCCACGCCGCGCATCGACGCTTCTCACCAGC
>JAEZVQ010000156.1 GCA_023420745.1 Actinomycetes bacterium | reverse complement strand
CTCAAGGGGAGCTCGAACTCACCCTCATGGCTCATCCATCGGTCAACGGGGCGATGGTGCTGTCTACCTGCAACCGCATCGAAATCGCCATCGATACCGACAACGAGGAAGCCGCGACTGGCTTTGTTACCAACCTTCTTGCCAGCCAAACATCGGTCGGTCCTAACCGTCCCGTCCTCGCCACCACCTACCGGGGCAATCATGTTGTCGAGCACCTGTGCGCCCTTGCCTGCGGGTTGAAATCCATGGTGGTTGGCGAACGTGAAATCGTGGGACAACTGCGCCACGCACACCGAAGAGCCCTCGCCCGTCACACCTTGAGCGCTCCCCTCGTGAACCTCCTCGACACTGCCTACCGCGCTGCGCGACTTGTGGAGCGAGAAACCGGGCTGTCAGGAATGGGACGTTCCATTGTCGCTATTGCACTTGATTACGCGGAAAAATTCATCGGCAACTACTCCGACATCACCGTCACCCTGTTTGGAACCGGTTCCTACGCGGGGGCCACCGTGACCAACCTCATTGACCGGGGGTGTCGCAACATCATCGTGCACTCGACATCGGGGCGTGCGGAGAGTTTCGCTCGCGGACGCGGACTGACCGCGGTGGGAAACGAAGGAATTGCCGAAGCAATCTCGCGGTCGCAGCTCATCGTGTCGTGTCGGGGGCTCGGTTCTCCCACCGTGACAGTTGAACACGTAGCGCACCACATGCGTGCTTGTGATGAGCATCGAGAACGTCCTCTTGTCGTCCTGGATCTCGCGGTCGTCAAAGATGTCGAACGCGGGGTTGGCGAGGTTCCCGGTGTCGAACTTATCGACTTGGAAACGGTGCGAGGTCTCGTTCCGGAACTGGAACCGCGTCGCCTGGCACGCGCACGACATATCGTTGACGAGGTCGTACGGAAGTATTGCGAGCAGGAGGCGGCGCGCGCGTTGGCTCCAGCTGTCGTGGCAATCCGGCGAGCAATGGAGAGGCATGTTGAGGCTGAGATTGAGTCGCTGCCTCAACGTATGTTGACGCGTGAGGATGCGCAGCGAGCGTTGCGGCGATTGTCCAATCGTGTCCTCCATCCCGTGATGGTGGCGATTCAGCAGGCGGGTGCACATTCTGATCCGCAGCGGGTGCTCGACGCGATAACGACCGTCACGGGGCTGACGTTCGCTCCACATTCGCCTCAGCACCGTGGCACACCCATTGATGACTCGCCCGTCGATAGCTCCCCGATTGATGCCTCGTCTTTTGACGGCTCACTCATTGACGAACCCGGCGACATCAGCGCCACGATGACCACCTCACGACAGAAGGAGGACGTGTGAAACATCGCGACGACCCGCTCGCCCCCTACGACGCGGTGGTGATGTGCAGTTACGGAGGGCCTGACGGACCCAATGCTGTACTGCCGTTTATGCGCAACGCGACTCGAGGCAGAGGTATTCCAGATGAGCGTCTCCTCGCCGTCGCCGAGCATTACTCCCGCTACCGGGGTGTCAGCCCGATTATCGCGAGGAATGCGGAGCTCCTCGACGCTGTCAATACTGAGCTGTTGGCACGCGGGTCGCGAATCCCGGCCTATCTTGGCAACCGCAACTGGCATCCCTACTTTGCCGACACGCTGCGGCGAATGATCCACGCCGGGCATCGGAGGATTCTCATGGTGCCCACCGCTGCCTACGCGTCGTACTCCGGATGCCGCCAGTATCGCGAAGACGTGTGGAATGCGCTGCACCAACTCGTTGATGAGGGCGTGGTTGGAGCCGAGGACGTCGTTGTGGAGCGCGCGCCCCTGTACTATCTCGCACCCGGTCTGATCGAAGCGAATGCTGAGGCTTTGCGTGAGGCGTGGAATGATCTCGTCTCAGATTGCGACAGCGGCGACGATCAGGAAGCGCCACTAGCCAAGGGCGAAGTGTCGACGGGGGAGAGGGGTGATCGTCCGGTTGTCCTCTTCGTCACGCATTCCATTCCCCACGGCATGAATGAGGCATCGGGCAACGACGGTCACGACTACGTATCGCAACACCACGAGCATATCGACGCGATCCTCGATTCGCTGCCGTCCGATATCCATTCCGCGGCTCACCCGTTGGAATACCAGCTCGTCTACTGCTCGCGTTCAGGGCCGCCGCAGGCGAAATGGCTGGAACCTGACGTCAATGATGCGATCGAGGAACTCGCTGCGCGCGGCGTAAAAAGCGTCATCGTCGCGCCGATTGGATTCATCCAAGATCACATGGAGGTCGTCCATGACCTCGATACCGAGGCGGCGGAAACGGCGGCGGCTCACGGGATGACATTCCGTCGTTCGGCAACCGCTGGGATTCATCCGGCCTTCGTCAGCTCACTCATTGACATCATGAGTGAAAGAGCGCGCGCGGCACGCGACGGGCTCGACACGAATCTCACGGGACATCCGTGGCACGACGATCCCGATACCTGCTGTATTGCACGCCCCGGGGCTGGGGTGGCGCATGCCATTTCACAACGACACACGAAAGAGGCAACTATGGCTCACTCAACAACTCACGGCACTCATCCCGGTCACCCGACACCCGCCCGCCACCCGGGTCCATCAGGGAACCAAGGAGGTCATTCTGGCGGGCATCCGCATCCGACCGGTCATGAGGACGGTCCCGCCGACCCGCGCGACCACGTGGTCGACCCCGACGAAGTTAACGCCAAAGATCACTATTTCCTCCACGCTGCATTCCGCGCCGACGAGCACCATCCGCAATGGCAGAACCTACGAGCGAACGCGGCTGATATTGCCCGTGAAATCACTGAGGCGATTGCTGCCACCGGCACTGAAGTGCGCGGTTTCTACAACGTCGAAGGATTTAAAGCTGACGCCGACTTCATGGTGTGGTTCTATGCTGACGCTCCCGATAAGATCCAAGCTGCTTATCGCGCGCTACGTCGTTCCCCACTGGGGATGATCCTCACACCGAGCTGGAATGCGATGAGCGCCCACATTCCCGCTGAGTTCGACGCACGCCACCTGCCCGCATGTATCGGTGGCGCCGCACCGCGCGACTGGATCGCCGTGTACCCCTTTGTCCGTTCTCTCGACTGGTACTACCTCAACCCGGCACGCCGTCAGGCAATGCTGCGCGAACACGGAATGAACGGTCGAGGCTACCTCGATGTCAAGGTCTCGACGCTCGCGGCTTTTGCCCTCGGCGACTACGAGTGGACGCTTTCGCTTGAGGCGGACTCGCTCGACCGCATTATGGGTGTGTTGCGTCAACAGCGCGGCGTTGAAGCGCGCGTCTACACCCGGATTGACACGCCGTTTTACACCGGGCGTCGGATGAGCCTCGAGGAGTGGCTGACGCGCTGACCTGGGCGCCACACTGCGTTGACGACGTTTGGGCGACTGCGTTTCGACGTCGTCGAACACACGGGTGAGCGTTGGGACAATCACGCCCAACGCTCACCCGTGTCCGTGTCAACGGCACAGCGAGTGGAATAAATCCCGGAAGCTGAATACACACCGAGGCGGGGGGGTGGGGCCCCCCCCCCAGGGGAGA
>JAEZVQ010000116.1 GCA_023420745.1 Actinomycetes bacterium | reverse complement strand
ACCCAGCCCTTCCATTTCTCCCCTCAACTCCCCCTATCTCCCTGACAAGGAGTGACGACAATGAAGTCAGGACCATCGGTTCCCGCGGGTGGCATGAGTGTTGGGCGGCGCGCTTTCTTGCGCGGTGCATTGAGTACCGCCGCACTGGGGGCTGCGCTGGGAATCTCCGGATCATCCCTCCTCGCCGGCTGCTCGAAACAGCCCAATTCTCAGGTGCCCACGACGTCTGGAATTCAGCTGTGGCACCTCTTCACCGGCGGCGACGGCGGTGTGTTCTCTCACATGATGGATCTCGTACAACAGCAGGATCCCTCAATCGCGATTGACCCCGTCGTATTGACGTGGGGTGGACCCTACTACACGAAACTCGCCATGGCGTCGGTCGGTGGACGAGCACCCGACCTCGCCGTCATGCACGCCACACGCCTCGCTGGCTACGCGCCCGGCGGGCTCCTCGACGGGTGGGATCTCGACCGGCTGGCGCAGGCGGGGATCGACATCAATCGATTCCCAGAAGCGCTGATCAATCGGTGCCGCGTGGGCGATACCCTCTACGGGATTCCGCTCGATTTCCACGCTTTCGTGATGTTGTATAACAAGGACATCTGCGCTGACGCTGGCGTCCTCAACGACGACGGGACGCTGGCTCTCGAACCCGGTGAAGAAGGGTTCCACAACCTTGCTACTACGCTGAGCAACCACCTCGGAGCGCCCGCCATCAGCTACGGCTACACCGGTGACGGCGCGCAGATGTCGCGTATGTTCTGGTCGCTCTACGCCCAGATTGGGGCGGCGTGCGAACTCGTACCCGGGCGGGAAGCCGTGTTCGACCTCGATGCGGCTGCCAAGGTAATTGAGTGGGGACAGTCGACGTTCAACGATGAAGTTGGGGTGAAGAACCTTGACTATGGCGGCGCTGTTGCCTCGTTCTCTACCGGTCGATCGGCGTTGAACTTCAACGGAAACTGGGAGATTCCCGCCTTCGAAGGTGCCGGACTCAATCTCGGTGTCCAGGTCATGCCCCAGATCTTCGACCACCCGGCGACATTCGGCGACTCGCATGTGTTCGTCCTGCCACACCAGACCAGCGTCGACGAGGACGCGCGAGACACAGCCTACGCGGTCGTCGCCGGGATGCTGTCGAACTCGTTGGACTGGGCAAAAGGCGGGCACATTCCCTCCTCCGATGAAGTCACACAATCAGCGGAGTACCTCGCCATGCACCCCTATTGCGACTATGTCGAGGCGAAAGAAATCGCCGTATTCGAACCGTCTGCGTGGTTTACCGGCTCGGGGTCAGATTTCCAGGCACGGCTGGGCGAAGTGGTTCAAGACGCGTGGTTGGGCGGTACCGACCCGCACGCGTGTGCACAGGCATTGAAAGACCGTCTCGACGCGTTCCTCGCGATGGAACCGCCGGCATAAGGAGACGATAACCAATGATGACATCACCGACGCGGCGCGGTGCGGCGTCGCGCTCTCGTGCAGGGCAGGTCGATCGCGGGCGAGGCTGGGCGTTCATTGTCCCCTTCGCCATCGTCGCCGTCATGTTTCTCATCATCCCCACCCTGTGGGGACTCTATCTGTCGTTCACCAACGAATCCCTGATGGGCAACGGAATGTGGGTGGGGCTGCGTAACTACGTTGAAGCCCTATCCGACGCCACCATGTGGACGACGCTGGGACACACCGTATGGTTTACCGTGTTGACGACGGTTCCCCTCGTTGTCCTCTCCCTCGTGATGGCGATCATCGTCTATCTCGGCATTCCCGGGCAGTGGTTGTGGCGATTCTCCTTCTTCGCCCCGTACCTGCTGCCCTCCGCCGTGGTCGTCAATATCTGGACGTGGATGTTCAACCAAGATATCGGGTTGTTCAACTTCTGGCTGTCGCTGCTGGGGATCGAACCGGTGGGGTGGCTCTCTGATGAAAAAGTCGCCATGGTGTCGATGGCGATGCTCACTGTGTGGTGGACAGTCGGGTTTAACTTCCTGCTCTACCTCTCGGCATTGCAGGCGATCCCCGACCAGCTCTATGAGGCCGCCGCCATTGACGGTGCTGGTGTGTGGAGAAAACTGTGGTCGGTCACTCTGCCCCAGCTTCGAGGTGTCACCGTGGTCATCAGCATTCTCCAAGTACTTGCCTCACTCAAGGTTTTTGACCAGATGTGGATTGCCTTTTCGGGCGGATCTGGCCCGGGCGGCACCACGCGCCCGATCCTGCAATACATCTACGATTCCGGCTTCACCTCGTACCGGATGGGCTACGCCTCGTCGATGTCCTACATCTTCTTCGCCATCATCATCGTGTTGACGATCGGCATCCAGTACCTCAGCCGACGCTCACGTCAAGGAGGAGTGAAATGAGTACCGCCACCCCGATCGCATCGTTGACCAATGCTCCCGACCCGGCGGCCGAGGAATCATGGTGGCAGCGGCGCCGTCGCGAACGGCAAACCCGCCGCGCTGAGGTCGCGCGCACGCGTAACCTCATTCTCGGTGATTCGATGGTTGCGCGTGTAGTCGCCACTGTTTTCCTTGTCATCCTCGCGGCGATGTGGTTGATCCCGCTGCTGTGGGCGATCGACACCTCGCTGAAGACTGAACTCCAGGCTCAGGCGTATCCGCTGCGCTGGTTCCCCGAGGGAGGATTCACCCTCGAACAGTATGCGACCGTGCTCTCGCGCGGCGAAGTTCCGATGTGGATGCTCAACACCTTCATCATCGCCGCGGTGGTGACGGTGCTGACTACCGCGATCTGCGCCCTCGCTGGCTACGGGTTTTCCCGTACCGTGTTTCGCGGACGCAAGGCGCTGTTCGCTCTCACCGTCGCGCTGATCATCATCCCCGGGCAGATCCTCATCGTCCCGCTCTTTCGCGAGATGGTGGCACTACGAGCCATCGACACTTTCGCCGGCGTGATCCTGCCCCAGCTCGTCGCTCCTACGATGGTGTTTATCTTTAAGAAGTTCTTCGACGCAATCCCGCGTGAACTTGAAGATGCTGCGCGTGTTGATGGAGCGGGAAACTGGCGGATTTTCACCAACGTCATCATGCCGCTGTCTCGTCCGATCGTTGTTGCCGTCGCGATCTTCGTCTTTATCGGCGCGTGGAACAACTTCATGTGGCCCTTCATCGTGACAAATGATCCGTCACTGATGACGCTGCCCGTGGGGCTCGCCACTATCAAGAACGCCTACGGCATTATCTACGCGCAGACGATGGCCTCAGCTATGGTGGCGGCGATCCCGCTGATCGTGCTGTTCATGTTCTTCCAACGCCAGATCGTCAAGGCCGTAGCGACGACTGGCATGGGCGGAATGTAGAGAACGGAGGTGACAGGGCCCGAACTTGGACGAGTCCTCCAATGATTTCACGCTCCTCGGCAGAGGTGTCGAGGAGCGTGAAACGTTGGTATTGAGTTGGGGTGCTGATATCCGCGAGGAATGAGGTTTAGGCAGAGAGCCGGCGCCGCTGAGAGATAATGTCGCGTCGTTCTTCCTCAGTCAATCCGCCCCACACACCGTAGGGTTCCTGTGCAGCGAGAGCATGTTCGCGGCACTTGTCGAGAACAGGGCAGGTTGCGCAGATGGCTTTCGCGGCGTCTGCTCGTCTGCGCCGCGCCGCACCGCGTTCACCTTCAGGGTGGAAGAACAGTTCCGTATCCATTTCGCGGCAGGCTCCCTGATACTGCCACTCCCACTGGTCAGCGGTCGGCCCGGGAAGCTTGGAAAAATCAGCCATGTTGCCGCCTTTCATTCGGTGCCGCTTGGCAATCGCTGCTGATGTCGCAGGCAAGCGGTCTTTGCGGTATGCAAAATAGCGTATCAACTTGTGCGCAAGTTATTCAAGAGTCGTTCGAAAGTGTGGGATGAAGAATAGTGCAGCATCGCAACCGCACTGGCTTCTTGCGTAGGAGATCGCGTGATTGTGGCAGATCGCAGTTCTTCAAGTGGCGCAAAACGATTGCACGCGCGACAATCGGACATGACAGCACACAACAATCGTTCAGAGGGAGAGGAGGGCGCAGTGCCGCGACCTGACCTCACCCCTCACCTCGTCACCGTCCCGTTATCGGTTACGGCGACTGCGGAGCGGTTGGGAATTTCCCCGTCAACGCTTCGCACATGGGAGCGGCGTTACGGTCTTGGCCCATCTGAGCGAGAGCTCGGTTCACGTCGCCGATACAGCGTCGCGGATGTCGAAATCCTTGAAACTGTCGTCAAACTCGTGAAGTCGGGTGTGCCGTTATCAGAAGCGGCAAGATCGGTGAAAGAGGCGCGAGCTCTGATGAGCCACACCGATGAGGCAATCACCCCCGACGACCTCGTCAACCACGCGCGTGAAAGTGACTATCAGGAAGTGTGCCGCCTCATCGACGTGCTGATGACGCGACATGGCTTGCTCCATACGTGGACAGACTATGTTGGTCCCGCGATGGCTGCGACACGAACAATCGGATGCGGTGAGCGCCCCGGTGCCGTTCCGCGAACCATGCTCACCCTCGCTACCCTCGCCGCGGTCAAAGAAGTGGCGCAGCAAAGTCGTGAACATGCGTGCGACGCCCCCGACGCTTGCCCCGTAATCATTGTGACCGACGACGCGAAGGAACTCCACGCGCACCTCGTCGGTGTCTCCCTGCAGTGGGAGGGGGTCGAAACGCGGATTATTACGGTGGCACCTGTGCCCGCTGACGATCACGGCAGTGTTACCGCTTCAATCATTGAAGATGTGCGCGCCTGTCGACAGCGAAGCGGCGCCCATGCGATTATCTGCCTGGGGTCGATCGTAGAGAACCCACACCTCATTGCCGCGTTTGAAGCTGATGCGCGCTACCTGGTGCTGGTGGGACGCCACCGGTGCGCGACCGCCGGATTTGATGCCACCAGGGTGTCGTCGCTGCCGGCGTGTGTCGAAGAAACCATCCAGCTCATG
>JAEZVQ010000024.1 GCA_023420745.1 Actinomycetes bacterium | reverse complement strand
GCTTTTCATCGCGTTCAAAGATGACAACGTCTGACTTCCCGATCTCAACCGAGAGACGTTCCGCAACGACGCCTGTGTCGTCGACTGACAGAGTGTAGTTGAGAACGTCGTCATGCTTACGGGGAGTGACCGCGGGGACAACGATGCGAACCGCGAAAGTAGTCGGCTCGTTGAGCCCGAGACCCCGGTGGCGGGGGACATCCTTCACCGATCGTTGATCGAGCACAATATCTTGAAGAGCCTGCAGTGCGGAGACCATCGTCGTCTTCCCTGACGCATTGGCGCCCCACATTCCCGCAACCGGCGTGACCCGCATTTGCCCGACCCGAGCCAGCGACTCGGAATGCAGACGTTCTGAGGTGGCGACGAAATCAAACGCAGCATTCGTGGGGACGCCATCCTCGTCCATACCGTACAGGCAGCGGTAGTTATGGACACCGAAGAACAACAACAACGCGCCGTACCTCCACTCGCGAGACATCAGTGGATGGAAGAATCTTCCATCTCGAGCATATGTCGACGGGGCCGTGTTTTCAATAGGTGAGGTGTGATCAGTGCCGACACCGCGCCCTCGATCCGCGATCTCATGAACTGAGCTCGTATTAAACCAACGACTCACGTTGCGAACCCGCCTCGCAGTCACCGCGGGACGTTCAGCGGCACGTCTATCTCGGCTGCCACCGAGGATCGTTTCGATGGGGCGGTTCAAGACGGGATCGTCACCAAGCTGCGCGACGTAACGTCTGAAGTTTGCGCTCGACTCCGCAGGAAACATTCGCTAGGCGACTGCGACCGAGACGACCTCACACCAAACCGCCGGTGCCCGCGGGGGAACGATCCCTCCAACGGACACCGGCGGTCAGGTCAAGCGGTGAACGAGTGACGTCAGCCCTTGCAGCGGCACACCACGAGGCTGGTGAACTTTTCGCGCGCGTTCGCGAAACGGCAGGCGACATCGTCCCAGTTGACGACGTTCCACCACGCCTTGACGTAGTCAGCCTTGACGTTCTTGTAGTCGAGGTAGAAAGCGTGCTCCCACATGTCGAGCATGAGCAGCGGCGCCACGCCAACCGGGATATTGCCCTGCTGGTCGAACAGCTGGAAGGTCACCAGGCGATCTGCGATCGAATCATAGGCGAGGATCGCCCAACCCGATCCCTGGATACCGGTGGCCACTGCGGCGAACTGCGCCTGGAACTTCTCGAACGACCCGAAGTACTCGTCAATCGCCGCCGCGAGCTCACCGTCGGGGCGCCCCTGCCCTTCCGGCGTCATGTTCTGCCAAAACACCGAGTGATTCGCGTGTCCACCGAGGTTGAATGCGAGGTTCTTTTCGTACAGGTTGATCGCTGCAAAATCGCCAGATTCGCGCGCTTCTTCGAGCTTGGAAAGTGCGGCATTTGCGCCATCGACGTACGCCTGGTGGTGCTTGTCGTGGTGCAGCTGCATGATCTGAGCAGAAATATGAGGTTCGAGTGCCGCGTAGTCGTAGGGCAGTTCGGGCAGCGTGTAAACAGTCATCGAAAAGATCCTCCTCACAGGGGTCGTTAACTCAGTGTGTCGCCAGCGACTCACCCTCAGCGCTGCGCCGGCAACTGTCGATATCCAACTTATCGCGCCTCTCGCCGCTTCGCCGCCTGAACCGTGTTGCCGAATCATCGGTGAGCCATGCGTGCCGCGTACGTGTCGCCGCCGGTAACGTGATCCCCATGACTGCGAACGAGCCAACAGCGAACGGATCAACCCCGAGCGAACCAACGGGCAACGGACTACAACTGAACCTCGCACTCATCGACAGTCTGCGCCGCGACCTCGCCGCCGCACGATTCCACCTTGACGACGTGGCACGCCTCGTTGGCGACAGCGCGTTTGCAGCGTGGCGGCGCGACCAGCGAATGCCCGCCGCACTGATGACCCGCGCGATCCTCGCCGACACCCACGCGCCGCAGCGGTCGAAACGCCTCGCCACGCTCGCGGCGCTCTTCCTTTGTGGTGAGGAAGTCAGTGCCGTCG
The DNA here is from genome assembly GCA_023420745.1 of Actinomycetes bacterium. GTDB lineage: Bacteria > Actinomycetota > Actinomycetes > Actinomycetales > Actinomycetaceae > Gleimia. The sequence goes on along the minus strand of JAEZVQ010000024.1, from coordinate 4,379 downwards.
ACGTCGATGACGCGCTCGAGCATGTCGGTGCACGCGGGCTGAGCGAACTTGGATTGTGCGAGATCGTGGGAGAGGCGAGCAGCGGCACTGTGCGCGCAAGGCTCATCCTTGAACCGCACGACGTCACCGACGGCGAAGCCACGCACCACTGGTGGATCGCCTCCGACCTTCCCGAGCACCTCACCGGCTGCGCACTCGCTCCCGACCACGTCCTCGGCATCGGCGGTGCCACCCGCACCCTTGCCGCGCTACTGCCGCCACCGCGCCAGATCGGCGGCGACAAACGCGGCACCTCGCACGATCCTGCCCCCGAAGAGAGAGCCGTGGCGGTCGGTCTTGATCTCGGCACCGGATGCGGCATTATTGCCCTCTATCTCTCGCTGCGCTGCCGCCACGTCATCGCCACCGACATCAACCCGCGCGCATGTCGAATCGCGGCATTCAACGCGGCACTCAACGGCATCGACCTCGACATCCGCGAAGGCTCACTCTTCGACCCTGTCGCCGGCGAGCGCATCGACCTCATCATGGCGAACCCGCCGTTCGTCATCACCCCTCAGGCGCTGCGCGAACGCGGAATCGTCACCTATCGAGACGGTGGAAAGCGCGGAGATGCGCTGATGCGCGAGGTTCTCGTCGGAGCCGCCGGGCACCTCGCGCCCGGTGCGAGAGCCATCGTGGTGGGGAACTGGGAGATCGCCGACGACGTCGCCGAGTGGAGTGACGCGGTCGAAGTGATGCTCACTGACGTCGACGCCCACGCCTGGGTGATCCAGCGTGAGGAACTCGCCGTCACCGACTACGTCGAGATGTGGATGCGCGACAACGCGGCGTCGATCCGCGCCCCACGCCGGCAAGTTGAGGAGGATTTTGCCACCTGGGTCGCGGATTTTTCCGCGCGAAACGTGCGTGCCATCGGGATGGGAATCGTTGCGCTTAGTCGTGGGAGAGTCGCACCGGAAAACTCGGGTTCGACCGGTGTCGACAGCCCAGCCGAGGCAGTGGGAAGCGACGGTTCGACGTGGCAGCGCGAGTACTCGCGGATCGAAACCTCGACGAGTGCCAACGGTGCCTACCTCGACTCGGTGCTGACCCTGGTGGCGCAGGGGCGGGTAGATCCGCCCGGTGACGCGCGACTGGTGCGAACCGCCGACGTGCGGGAGGAGCGCCACTACATTCCCGGCAGCCCCGACCCTGACATCATTATCGCCACCCAGGGCGACGGTTTTGGTCAGCGGATCCGCGTCAGTTCCCACGCGGCGGCGGTGCTCGGCGCGTGTGACGGCGAGCTGACCCTGGATCAGATCACCGGTGCGCTCGCCATCATTACCGAGAGCGAGGTCGACGTGGTTCGCCACGAAGTCGCCCCGCAAATTCGCGCCATGGTGGTCGCGGGGATGCTTCGTGACCTAGACTGAAACCACCATCTGAACTAAACCGGTTTTGTTCCGGTGGGCGAGGTGGTGATCGCAGGCCACCCGGCACACCGCTGACCGAGACTGCGCTGAACACCACTGACCGACACAACACCACACCGACCGACACGACCGAGGGAGACAATCGTGGATCACAGTTTCTTCGACGCTGACGAACGCGCCCGAGACCTCACCGGAATCGAATCCTTCGCCACTGGTTCGCGCGTGGCCACCGGCTTCGGCTACCTCAATGCTGACGGCACCGTCGACACTGACCGTCCCGTCGAACTGTGGATCACCTGCCGGATGACCCATGTCTTCTCCCTCGCCCACCTGCGCGGTGTCGCCGGTGCCGGTGAACTCGCAGCACATGGCGTCGCGTGCCTCTCGACGTTCTTCCACGACCACGACCACGGGGGCTGGTTCGCGGCGATCGGCTACGACGCCGACCACCTCACCATCGTCGACGATCGTAAAGCGGCATACGCCCACGCATTCGTCGTCCTCGCCTCCTCCTCGGCGACCATCGCCGGGATTGACGGGGCGCGCGAACTGCTCGATCGTGCCCTGGCCAACCAGGAGGAGCGCTGGTGGGAAGCCGATGCGCAGAAAGTCTACGAATCCTTCGACCGCACCTTCACCGAGTGCGAGGACTACCGCGGGGTCAACGCGAATATGCACACCACCGAGTGCTACCTCGCGGCCTTTGACGCCACCGACGATCGCCGCTGGCTCGACCGTGCCGTCGGCATTCTCCGCTGGGTCATCGACGAGCACGCGCGTGGCAACAACTGGCGCATCCCCGAGCATTTCGACGCGCACTGGCGCGAAATCCCCGACTACAACATCGACCGACCCAAAGACCCGTTCCGCCCCTTCGGCTACACCCCCGGGCACGGGTTGGAGTGGGCGCGCCTGGCACTCCACGCCGGTGCGCAGCTGGCACGGCTGGGCGAGGAGATCCCGGCGTGGATCGTGCCCGCAGCGCGTGCTCTGGTCGAGCGTGCCGTTGCCGACGGGTGGCATGCCGACGGTGAGGACGGTTTCGTCTACACCGTGGACGCCACCGGTGCGCCGGTCGCGCGTGAGCGGATGCACTGGGTGCTGTGCGAGGCAATTGGTGCGGCGAGCGTCCTCGCCGACGCCGTTACCGGAGGCGGTGGATACGCGGCTGAGGAGGACGGTGAAGAGGTTGCGACCCGATTGCGGGAACAGTGCAACGAATGGTGGAGCTATGCCCAGCGTTTCCTCATCGAACGCCCCGGCGAGTGGCTTCACGAACTCGACGAACACAACCGTCCTTCGACGCAGACCTGGCCGGGTAAACCCGACGCCTACCACGTGGCGCAGATGCTGCAGCTGCCGTCGCTGCCAATCGCCCCGACGTTCGCGCGTGCCATCAAGGAACGCTGAGCGCGTGCGACGCGGGAGTCAGTCCGACACCGCGTCTTCGCGTACCGTTTAATCCCGCCGCGTTGAATTCCGACGCCGCTGAATCTCGACGCCGCTTAGCCTTGCCGCGCGGATGAGGCGCGCTCAATGAGGCGCGGTACTTCCTCGGCGTGCGTGCGCGGCTCGTCACCGCCGAGCATTGCGATGAGGATCTGCGCAGCGTGCTCACCCATGACGGCGGGCGCGCGCGTGATCGCCGTGATTGGCGGATTCGAGATGCGACAAATCGGCGAATCCTCACACGACGCGGTGAGGACATCCTCGCCGGCCACCAGCCCCATGTCGACCACCGCCTGCGAGCCGCCGAGGGCGAGCACCTCGTTGTCGAAAATCAGCGCATCCGGCGCGGTCTTCGAAGCGAGTAACTCGCGCGTGTGCTCGTAGCCCGAGGTCTCGGTGTAGTCCGTGTCCGCAGCAATGACGACGTCGACGCCGTGCTGCGCGCCGAAGCGTGACAGCGTGTGGCAGCGGCGCTGAATGTGGATGAGAGAGCCGAAGCCGCACAGGTAGCCAATGCGGGTGGCACCGGCGTCGACGAGGTGGCGAGCAATGGTGCGCATCATCGCTTCGTCATTGCCGACGACTGAACCGAAACCCTCGACCGGCTCGCCAACAAACACCGCCGGCAGACCGAGTTCGCGAAGTACTCGGGCACGCGGATCGTCGGAACGCGGGTTGACGACGATGACGCCGTCGACGCGCTTTTGCCCAGCCCAGGTGCGATAGGTGGCAATTTCTTCGTCGAGAGATTGCGCCATGTGGAGGACGAGGTCGAGCTGGGAGCGTTTAAGTCGCGATTCGATCCCGACGATGAGATCGAAGAAGAACCGTTCCGACGAATACGAGGTCTGCGGGTGCTCGATAATCAAACCGACAGTGTTGGCTTTCGCGGCAGAGAGACTGCGAGCCGCCGCATTGGGTGTCCACCCCATCTGGTTGGCTACGTCGAGGATGCGTTTGCGTGTCGCGTCGGAGATTCCGGGGCGCGAATTCAATGCGAAAGACACCGCGGTCGGGGACGTCCCCGCCACCGCGGCGATGTCGCGAATCGTCGGGCGAGCCATAGCGTCCCCATTCTATCGCGGCAAAACGAGGGCGAAGTGTGGTTGCGAAACCGTTTCAGAACGGTATCGATCTGGCTGCTACCGGTGGCACTAAACCGGATTAGTTGCTATTGTGTGACCCGACCCACGTTGCAGGTAGCCGCGGGACACTGGGTCGCGCGCACCATTGGAGAGCTACTTGGAGATCTACGGAGGCACTGATGCACGACCACCGTCCGCTGATCGTTCACCGCTTGGAACGCACCCTGCGCGAACGCATTATCCCCGCCCAAACCACCACCGTCATCCCGCTTGAACTCACCTCCTGGACCGCACCGAAGGAGGATGGTGTCATCGCCGAACCGGTCGCCTACGACCACGCCATGGCGCAACACTACGAGCCGCTCCACGTCGGCGACCACTGGGGTCCCGCCCTGTCTCATATACACAACTCCGAGCCCACGAGACC
>JAEZVQ010000169.1 GCA_023420745.1 Actinomycetes bacterium | reverse complement strand
CGCCACCGCCATCGGGATTGGCTTCACCATCAGCCGTGGATTCGTCCGCGCCCTGGGCGCTAGGCTCAGCTGAGGCATCCCGTAAGGAAACTGTCGTGTCTTCCTCGCGTGGCGAGTCAGCGTTGTCGAGACCGAAATCAATGGAGTAGCGTGCCCACGGGTCGTTACCTTCGGGCGAGGTGGAAGACGGCGGTGGCGGTGGTGGAGGCGCCGATTCAGTGGAGAACGTGGAATTATCGGATTCCACGGATTCCATGTCGTGGATGTCGAGGGCGTGGTGGCGTAGCCGCCGGCGCAGACGGTCAGCGAGGATCCCGCTTTCCTTTGCGACCTCGAGATGCTCACGCGACGTCGCTGTGACACCATCAACTAGGGCGTGCTCTTCGTCTGCAGCGTGCGACACCGACGACTCATCGAGCGCATCGTGCGCAGGTGCGGCGAACGCAGCTTCACTGGCGTCACGATCCTGCTCGCGGGCAGAGCGATCTGACATAGAGCCTCCCTCGGAAATTTGTCGATCCCAGGTTATCGCACGCGCGCACTATCTATCGCGTGAGCTGCCGCGGATAATCTCATCGAATGACACGTGTTTTTCGCCCCACAGCGGGGTGCCGAGCGTGGTCAGTGCGGACGTACCGGTATCAATTTCGCCGGCGTTTGCCGTGTGACTATCGGTCGCACGATTCGCATCGCAGTCGAGCGCGTCATCCGATGACGGCGAAAGGCGGCTCGGCGTGACCCTTGCAGGTCTGGTCGACAAATTCGATGAGTCCGGCGCAGAACTCTCCATCGCAGATGCTTGCGATCCAGCCGGGGTGAGAGCATGAGCGAGGCGACGCAGCGCGGGGATACGAGTGGCGAGAACCCCGAGCGTGCGCCCGAGACTTGTGCGATCCCATGCAGCGAGGAGAATGCAGTAGATGGCACTGACGACAACGAAAACCCACAGTCCTCGCCACGCGGCGCCAATAAAGTTCCCCAGCGCGGAATCCGCGGTGGCGTAGGCTCCGACGAGACTGAGCGCCAGCCATCCAACAATGCTAGAAATCAACGCGAAAATGCCGTAGCGAGCCATATCGGATAGTACTCGCATCGGCTGGACTTGCGGTAGGCGCGCGCGAATTAACCCGACTGAAATCACGCCTTGGGCAATGCGTGAACACGATTCGGTAAATACTAAGCCGACAAGCCACAGAGTTGCCGGAAGTATCGATTTTAATGTCCAGCTCATCGCAATTTGCGCGATAGTCGGGGCGATGATGGTGAGAAAGACGGGTTTTGCATCCTCGAGGGCGTAAAACACGCGCTGAGAGAAGAGAGTGACTACTGAGCCGAGCATTCCTGGCGTCATCACCATGAGAACTTGTGCGTAGGCCACCATGTGTTCGATCGGGTTATTCGGGCCGAGTGCCTGGAAGATGGGGATCGCCCCCGCGGCAAGGATTGCGCTCAGCCACATTGAGAGCAGCAGGGTGACGCGCACACCGAAGTGATACTGCGACGCCATCGCTTCCCAATCGCGATCCGCTGCTGCGGCAGACAGGCGGGTGAAGAGCACAGTGGCAATCGATATCGAGATCACCGACTGCGGCAGCATGTAGACCATGAAGGTGTAGTTAGCGGCAGCATTTGATGCGGCAAAAATCCCGGTGGTAGCCCACCATTGATTTGCGGCTGCTGCAATATTTGATGCGGAGAGCAGCGAAATTTGACCGACGACGAGTGTGGCAAAAACCCAGCCGGTGATTTTTGATGCCGAGCGGAATCCGGTTCCTCGGAAATGAAAATCAAGGGCGAGTCGAATACCGGCACGGCGCAGCGGAATGAACAGCAGCAGAGCTTGGGCGATGACGCCGAGGGTTGCCGGTGCTGCGAGAACTGCGGTGCGCGTGGCATCCCACACGCTGGCGTCGAGAACGTCATTATTTGTCCCGTAGAGCGCAATAAAAACCAGGAGCCCCGCAATTCCGATGATGTTGTTGACCACCGGAGTCCACATGTAAGGACCATATATTCCGCGCGCGTTGAGGAATTCCCCGAGTAGTGAATACAAGCCGTAGAAGAAAATCTGGGGCAGACACCACACCGCGAACACCACGGCGAGATGTTTCCATTCCGGTGCCATGGTGGCGGCGGAGAGAGTAACGAGGACACCGGCGAGCGCCACCATCAGCAGCGTTAGACCGAGGAGAATCAGCCCGGCAAGTGTGAGGAGACGATTGACGTAAACCGATCCTGATCGTGATTTGAAAGCACGGACGATCTGGGGAACCAAGATCGCGTCGAGCAGCCCAGCAGCGAGAAGGTTGAACACCGTGTTTGGCAGCGTATTCGCCACTTGGAACGCGTCGTTGGCACCAGTACCGCCAATCGCGATGAGGAGCAGCCCCCAGCGAGCAAAACCGAGAATGCGCGAAGTCAGCGTCCCCGCCGCCATCACTACCGAGGAGCGGGCGAGGTTTGTTTCACGAGGGTTGAGGTGCAGCTCAGCCTCAGCGGTCTCATGTTGTTTCGTCATCCGTACGTTTTCTCCTTGACCACCGTCTCGCTACTGATCCATTCGGCGGCCGCGCCTCACCGTGCGGATAACACCAATCACGACGAGCACGCCAAGGGCGATGGCGGTGATGAGCATACCAGTGGATTCCCAGCCGGCTCGCACACGGACCGTGAGTTCAGTCGCATCGTCAATCACCGTCCCGTCGGGCGCGGTGACGATGGCACGGATGGTGACGTCGCCCGACCCCACGGCATTGACGGGCACTTCCACTACCGTCGTGTCGTGGGCACCGATGGTGCGCGTGGGCACCTCCTCGATTTGAAGACGCGGATCCGACGCCTCCAGCCGCACCACCACCGTGATCGACTGGTTGAGATGGTTTGATACGCGAACCGGCATTTTCGCGTGGGAATCGAGGAGGTTGATTGTTGCCGAGGGTGCAACGACGACCCCTTCGCTCAGGTGCGCGGCGGCACTCTCGACTGCCTCGGTGAGGAGGCGTCGCGTGGAGGTCGCAACGGTGAGGATCGATCCCGATACCGGCGTGAGTGAAGTAGGTGGACGTGAGGCGACACTCAGCGCGCGAATGGCGCGTTTTTCAAGTGCCAACTGGGTGCTGTCACCGTATTCCATCGCGGAGGTCACCGCGTGTGTTGAGGTGACAGCGCGCGCAAGTCGTGCGAATTCGGCTGGGGAAATCTCCCCCGCATCCGTTCCTGTGGGGTCGCTACCAGATTCACTCGTATCGACCAGCGCCGCAATGTCGCCCGCCGACAATATCGGCGTGCGTTCGACACGTGCCCCGTCTGGACGCTCATCGTCACTGCTTCCAACGCCTCCCTCCGTGCCAGCGGCTGCGACGTCGGCGACCGATACGCCTTCAACCCACGCTGGCGAGGTCAGTGCCTCAATGCGTGCCGCGAGCTGCTGAGAGGGTACGCCACGCGGGGCCAGCGCCACGAGGGTGCGTGGATAGTTCGGCAATTCTCGGGTGATGATTGCCGTCGTAGCCCGCAGCATCTGCATCAGGGTGAATTCGTTGGCGGTGCTCGAGGTCGGTGTGGCAAGCAGGGTGGATAGCGTCGAGTGGGCGAGGATGACATTGACCCCAGCTGTGTCGTCGGTGACCGATTCCCCGGTTTCTGGATCGACACGCATCCACGTCGATGGCTGGTAGGTCAACGGTTCAGCGATGTCGATTCCGGTGTCGGGGGCGATAATCGTTTGTCCACTCCATGTTTTGACCGTGTCGAGGTCGATGCGCGAAGCAGCCGACACGACGATCCCGCGGGTGACGCGTATGCCTTTGGCGGTGAGAGCCTTCTCGTTGATCGGGTGTGCTTCCGCTGCGTCGCTCAGCCATCGGGTGGCAATCGAGGGGTCGTCGAGATGTGCGATCGCTGAAATATCAGGGTCGTCGGGCGGTAGCGCCACGACGGGATGAGCGGCATTCGCGAGAGCGGTGCTGCCGTTTGACGAGGACAGAAGGCTCGGGGTGGTGGCAATCGACACCGCTGGATTCTTCGCCAATGCACGCACGCGCATGACCTCAGCGTCACTCAGTGCCGGCCACAACACGGTGTCGGCGAGGCTGCGGGGGGTGAGGGTCACCGGCGTCAGAACCGCGAGACGGGTGCGCTCGACCGGATACCCCGAATCCCACAGGGCGAGTGTGCGAGTTTCGCGGCTGTCATCCTCGGTTGACGCGGTGACGCTGACCCCTCGCGGTCCCCATTCCCAGGTGGATTCAAAGGGGAGGCTGTCTGAGGGGATGGTGATTGAGAATGGTTGCGAGCGGTGTGCCGGAATGTGGGCGATCGTCGTCTGAGCAATCCATCGTCCAGGGAACGTCGAGCCGTCGAGGTACTGCTCCACCTCGGGGATCGTCACCGCTGAGTCTGAGCGCATCCGCACGGTAATGGTGACGTCGCGACGCTCCTCAGCACCACTGGTGACACTGCCGGTGACCGTGAGATCGGAGCTGTTCGTCACCACCGCGGGGGTCATCGCGTCGACAGCAATCGCGAAATCCTCACCGGTTGATGCACCCGCAGGCTCGCCGTGAACCCGGGGGATACAACCGGTGGCAACCGCCATGACGAGCATCAACGCGGTGACGATAACAAGTGTCGCGAGGCGTGCGACCGTGGGGCGAGTGGCAAAAGAAACCTGACGAGCGGGGTGAAGGATGGAGTTCATCGGATCCGTCCGTCACTCGTCGGGGTAGAGCAGCGAGGTCGCAATCGCGACAACGCGGCGCTCGTTGGGGTAGGTCAACACGGTGCCAACCTGGCGCAATGGCATCCAGGTGGCGTCGATCGCCTCGTGATCCGGGTCATTTTCCACGGTGATCGTTCCCTCGACATATTCGAGGAGATAGTGGTGAACAACCTTATGGATCCGCGCTTCAAGGGACGAAAACCAGTAGTCGATGGACGCAACCGGGACGATAATTCGCCCGCGGATCCCCGTTTCCTCGTAAACTTCGCGCAGCGCCGCTTCTTCGTGCGTCTCCCCTTCTTCGACGTGCCCTTTCGGCAGGCACCATTCGAGACGACCGGCACGGTTGCGCCGCGCAATGACAGCGACGTAGGGCGTGCCGCGGTCAATACGGATAATGACACCACCAGCCGAAGTCTCGTCGACAATGGGAAGACGTGTGGACACCATGCGCAAACCGTTGACTTCGACGCGACGCGGCGGCATTGGACGCGCCGTGCGGCGGGGATGGTTGCGCGTGGACATACTCTCTACTTTAGAACGAGCGCGAGGATATCTGCCGATTCGCACAGATTCGTGGCACGCTAGGAGAAATGACGACATCATCTGCGACCCACGACGCGCTCGAGGCAATCGGGTGCGCTGACGTGACGCGTCTGCTCCTCAACGCGAGACGCGCGCTCCAGGCGCTTCCGCCCGCGATTACTGACCTCGGTACGGTGTTTTCCGACGCCGGCTACGAAATCGCTCTCGTTGGCGGACCGGTGCGCGACGCGTTCCTCGCCATCGAGCCGCACGATTTCGACCTGACCACGAATGCGCGCCCCGACACCATCGAGGAGCTGATCCACCGGTGGGGCGGCACATCGTGGGCAGTTGGCAAGGATTTTGGCACGATTGGTGGTCGCCGTGATGGTGTCACCGTGGAGGTGACGACCTACCGCACCGAGCACTACGACCCGTCTTCGCGCAAACCGACAGTCGAATTCGGTGACCGGCTCGAAGGTGACTTGGCGCGCCGCGATTTCACCGTCAACGCCTGCGCGATGGTGCTGCCGCAGTTCAAGCTCGTCGATCCGTTCGGCGGCTTGGAGGATCTCGCCAATGCGGTGCTGCGCACCCCGGTGTCGGCAGAACAGTCGTTCGACGACGACCCGCTGCGGATCATGCGTGCCGCGCGTTTTGCTGCGCAGCTACGCATCGACGTCAGCGAGGATGTGATGGCGGCGATGACGCGGATGGCTTCGCGCCTCGAGATTGTCTCTGCCGAGCGGATCCGCGCCGAACTCGAACGCCTTATCATCAGCCCAGATCCGCGTCGCGGTCTCGAGCTGATGGTTCATACCGGCGTGTGCGACGTCGTGTTGCCGGAGTTCTCGGCGCTGCAGGACACCAAAGATGAGCACAACCGTCACAAGGATGTTTACGAGCACACCCTGACCGTGCTCGATCAGGCGATGGCACTCGAAACTGACGAGGATGGTCCGGTTCCTCGACCCGATTTTGTCCTGCGTTTTGCCGCGATCATGCACGATGTCGGAAAACCGATGACCCGGCGATTTGAACGCGACGGTTCAGTGTCTTTCCACCACCATGACGTTGTCGGAGCGAAGCTCACTCGCCAACGGATGCGAGCCTTGACCTTCGACAAACAAACGATCAAAGATGTCTCTGAGCTGGTGCGTCTCCACCTGCGGTTCCATGGCTATGGGGAGCAGCAGTGGACGGATGCTGCAGTGCGTCGCTACGTCACCGACGCGGGGCACCTACTTGAACGGCTCCACCGTTTAACGCGAGCAGATTGCACGACGCGTAACCGGCGCAAAGCCGAGTACCTGCGCGCTGCCTATGACGACCTCGAGCGGCGTATCGCGCAACTGCGTGAACAAGAAGAGATCGACGCGATTCGACCGGATCTCGATGGTCAGCAGATTATGGAGATTCTCGGGCTGCCCCCCGGTCGCGAGGTCGGTCGCGCGCGTGCCCACATGCTGAATGTGCGGATGGAACGCGGACCGATGAGCGAGGATGAGGCGCGAGCGGAGCTGCTGCGATGGTGGGAAGAGGATCGTGGCGCAACGAATGGTGAGGTGAAGAAATGACACCGACGAAAGATCCACGAGGGAACTCCTCGAACGGGGGGCGTGCGTCGACACCACCGAAACCACCGACGCGACGCAGCTACCAGGCACAGCGAAACGCCGCAGGTTCAGCGGGGCGGAATGCCTCGACGCGCGCGGGGAAGCCCACGCGACCAGCGTCGAAGAAACCCGTCGCCGCTCGCGGGGGTCGAGGAGGATCGGCGAAGCCGAAGCGTTCCGTGTGGGCGAAGATCGGTTGGGGGATCCTTGGCTGCGCGGTGGTCGGGATGGTTCTCGGCGTGGTCGCCTTCGCCATTGCTTTCGCGATGATTAAGGTGCCCGAACCCGGCGAGTTCGCTCTCGCACAGAAAACGACTGTTTACTATTCGGATGGCACCACGCCGCTCGGCTCGTTTTCTGAAATTGATCGCACCATTATCGACACCTCGACGCTGCCCGATTACGTCGGTAACGCGGTTGTTGCCTCTGAAGATCGCACGTTCTACACGAACTCCGGGATTGACCTGCGCGGCATTGCCCGCGCGGTGATCAATAACGTGTCCGGCGGGGCACCGCAGGGCGGGTCGACACTGTCGCAACAGTACGTCGAGCGCTACTATCTCGACACCACCACGACCTACCTCGGCAAGATCAAGGAGGCGATTCTCGCCCTCAAGATCAACCGCCAGCAGTCGAAGGAAACTATCCTGTCGAACTACCTCAATACCATCTATTTCGGGCGGGGTGCCTACGGTATTGAGGAGGCAGCGCAGAAGTACTTTGGGCATCCGGCCGCACAGTTGACACTGTCGGAGTCGGCGATGCTCGCCGGCATCATCCCTGCACCGTCCGCGTGGGATCCCGCTGTCGACCCTGACCAGGCTCAGCAGCGGTGGCGTCGCGTGCTCAACCTGATGGCCGAGGATGGGCGCATTTCTGCTGAGGAGGCGCAATCCGCCGTATTCCCCGAGGTGATAGACCCCGCGACGACATCATCGTCGATGACGGGAACTACCGGGTACCTTATGCAGCAGATTCGCACCGAACTCGTCAACGTGGCGGGGATATCGGATGAGGCGATTGACTCTGGGGGCTACACCATCGTCTCCACCATCGATGCCTCCGCACAGCAGGCGGCGATCGACGCGGTCAAGGCGCTACCCGAGGATCGCCCGGAGAATCTGCGTGTCGCACTGTCGGCGATTAACCCTGCAAACGGTGAGATTGTCGCGGAATATGCGGGTGATGACTACCAGGTGATTCAACGAAATGGCGTCACACAGGATCGTGCGATGGCCGGCTCAACATTCAAGCCTTTCGGATTGCTCGCCTATATCAACTCCGGGGGGACGCTCGACGATGTTTACAACGGGAATTCGCCACTGACGGTGGCAGATCGCCGCGGTGGGGAGGCAGAAATTGAGAACTTCGCCAATGTTTCCTACGGCTACGTCAATATGTTGCGAGCGACGGCGAACTCGGTGAATACCGCGTACACGCAGATGAATAACGCGATGGGGCCGGAGAAGACGAAGGAAGCGGCGATCGCCCTCGGAATCCCTGAGGATACGCCGGGTCTTACCGAGGATCTCGTCAACGTGCTCGGCTCCGCCTCGCCGCACAATATTGATTTGACTAGGGCGTATGCGACGTTCGCGTCCGGCGGGGTGCGCACCGACCCCCATATTGTGCGTCAGGTAACGAAGGGGAAGGGCGTCGTGATCTACACCGCGCCCACCGAAGGTACACGGGTGTTCCCTGAACGGATTGTTTCCGGGATCTTGCCCGCCATGGAAGCGGCGGCACAGTGGGGAAGTGCGGATAAGGCAGGGGCAATCGGTCGCCCGGTGGCGGCTAAAACCGGGTCATCGAGCGATAACCGTTCGGCACAGTTCGCTGGTTTCATCCCACAACTTGCTGCAGTGGTGTCGATGTACCAGGTAGGCGAGGACGGATCCGAGGAGTCAATTACCCCGTTTGGTGGGGAGTCGGAGATCACCGGCTCGACTTGGCCGGGTACGGTGTGGCATGACTTCATGGCAGCGGTGACGCAGACGATGGAGGTACAGGAGTTCACCTGGTTCACCCCATTGAAGCAGCGTTCCACCTACACCGACGCCCAGCCCACGCCGACGCAGACCCCGACGCCCACGCCGACACCAACCCAGCAGGCGCCAACACCGGAAGAAACGGTGCAGCCGAGTGAGAATCCTCAGCCCACGGGTGACCCGCAGCCGGTGGAGCCGACACCGACGGAAACGGCACAGTCGGGAGGCAGCGGCACCGGTAACCATTAGATGGGGCGCTACATTCACCGTAACAGCCACTGAAAGACGACGAAGCGCCGCCCTGACCGAGAATCACACGGCGGGCGGCGCTTTGTGCGTAGTGGAATCGAGCGAAGCTCGATAGAACCGACTAGGCGGCGACGACGCGAACCGTAATGGTCGCGGCGACCTCCGGGTGGAGGTTGACGCGCACGCGGAAATCACCGACGCGCTTGATGGCCTGGTCGATGACGATGGTGCGACGGTCAAGCGTGACGTTGACCTGCTCCTTCACCGCGGCGGCGATGTCTGCGCTGGACACCGCGCCGTAGAGGGCTTCGGTAGCGGAGGTGCGCTTAGCCACCTCGAAGAACTTTGCCGCTTCGAGGGTGTCGCGAACCGCGCGAGCATCATCAATGGTGGCGATTTCCTTGCGGCGGCGGGCGCGAGCCAGACGCTCAAGGGCGCGTTCGGCACCCGGCGTCCACTTTTCCGCGAGGCGACGCGGAACCAGGTAGTTGCGCGCGTAGCCGTCTTTCACGGTCACGATCTCGCCGGCAGCACCGAGGTTCGGCACGTCGTGGGTGAGAATGAGCTTAGCCATAGGTGTTGTCTCCTTCTCTTCCTCAGCGACCGGAGCTCGAGTACGGCAACAGCGCCATTTCGCGGGCGTTCTTCACGGCCTTCGCGATCTTGCGCTGTTCCTGCACGGACACGCCGGTGACGCGGCGGGCGCGGATCTTCCCCCGATCGGAGATGAACTTGCGCAGCAATGCCGTGTCTTTGTAGTCGATCTTGTCAATCTTGGCGGACCGCAACGGGTTCGCCTTCTTCTTCATCGGTTTGCGAAGTTGAGGCTTCGCCATGGTGACTCCTCAGTGATAGTCAGTGCGCCGACACATCGTGGGTTCGACGCGCACCCCGAGGTCTCGCGTGTGGCGAGATTAGAACGGGGCGTCTGAATCGTAGTTCGTCGGTTCCTGTCCCGGTCCCGAGGTTGCCCACGGGTCGGCATCGGAACCGCCGGGTGCAGCGTTGTAGGAGACGCCGGATCCGCCCTGACCGTATGAGCCTTGACCGTATCCTTGTCCGCCTCCGTAGGACTGCGAGTATCCACCGCCGGACCCGCCGCCGTACTGGTCGCCGCCGCCATTGTTGTTGAAACGTGAGGGGTTCTTCGACACCTGCACGCTGGCGTAACGCAGTGAGGCACCAATTTCGTCGACCTGGAGTTCGACGGTGGTGCGCTGCTGACCGTCGCGCGTTTGGTAGCTGCGCTGGGTCAGGCGACCTTGGACGATGACGCGAGTGCCCTTCGTCAGTGACTCCGCCACGTTCTCCGCAACTTCGCGCCACACCGAACACCGCATGAACAGTGTTTCGCCATCGCGCCACTGACCGGAATTGCGGTCAAATGTGCGAGGTGTCGATGCGACAGTGAAGTTCGCGACGGGTGATCCTGAGCCGCTGTAGCGCAGTTCCGGATCCGCGGTGAGGTTACCGATGATCGTGATGACGGTTTCTCCTGCCATCGCTGGGCTCCTTCGTCGTCAGCTGGGGTTAAAGGGGTGGATTCGTCGAGGGACGATGCTCAGTCGTCGGCGCGCAGAAGCTTGGTGCGCAGGATCGTTTCGTTCAGCGTGAGCTGACGGTTGATTTCCTGAGCAACCGCGGGCGTCGTGGTCATCGTGATGACGACGTAGATGCCTTCGGACTTCTTGAGAATGTCGTACGCCATGCGACGCTTGCCCCACATGTCGATTCCTTCGACGGTGCCGCCGGCAG